>CANQXX010000026.1 GCA_947627905.1 uncultured Clostridia bacterium | reverse complement strand
GGGGGCGCCCTCTATCGCAGGGCAGCCCCCTCTTGAAGCCACTAAAGCGGCTTCAATTCACCCCTTGCGGAGCTCTTAAAAAGGGGAATTTCGCCGTCTGCGGACGGCGACCAAAGGCTCTGCCTTTGGAATCCGCGAGCTGGGCTCAGCTCGACCAGCTGTAATTTTCTTTTATTTAGAGCGCTAAATTATAATATCTCAACTCTCAACTCTTAATACTAAACTTATCTATTCAATCTAAAAACTATAAACATCGCCGCACAAAGCCTGAAAACGGTCTTTGTGCGGCGATGTTTTTTATCAATATTTTTTGCTGAAATCAGCTTCCTTGCAGCATACCCCTTAGTTGTATTCAATAATGAATGTTATTATGCGGTATTGAGCGTAATAATCCGTCCAACTGACATTTACATTTTTTCCGTAAGCTGCTTCAGCACGGGAAATTATCGGATCAAATATGCTGTTTAATTCTTTATCGTTCATAAGCATTGCTGCCGTGGATATGAACAGATCGGACGTTTCAAACTTTACCATTGCGCCTTGTTCTCCCCTGCTGACAGCGTTCATTATAGCATTTTCTGCGGCTGTAAAGAACTCGTCCTCGCTGCTTACGTCAGTTCCCTCACGGGCAAAATAGTTTTCATTCCTGCCGTTTGCCTTAGGCGGCTCGCTGGGAACGTTCCAGATAATATGGTTATTTTCAAGCACCGAGTCCGTTATCATAAAATACTGATATAAAATGACATTAGGATATTTTTCATGCAGCCTGTTGTCGGCGTCATCCCATGTAACATCAACATGGTACCAGTTTCCCCCCAGCTTGACCATGTTCCACATATGAGGAACGTCCGTCTCGCCGACGACAATGGTGTTTTCTATGCCGGCAAGATTACACAGATATGCAAAGGCTTTTGCATAGCCCTCGCACATGGCTTCCTTCTTGACAAGAGCGCCGTATATGGTGTTTGAATATTCGTAATCCGTGTCAGTATCACAGTTAAGCACAAGCCAGTCGTGAAAATATTTCAGCTTTTCGTAATCGTCCATATCCTCAGTAATGCCCGACATTATTTCCTTGGCGGCTTTTTCGGCGGCAATATTCATGCTGCTCACCTGATCCGCCGTCAGCCTGTACTGAAATACTCTGTCAAGGCTTTGGGTATCGGTATTGTATACCCAATCCCAGCCGGATACCTGAGTATATGCAAGCTGTTCGATACGGACGGCGTTCAGCATACGGTTGTAAACCGTATTGTCGGAGGAGATCACCTGCTCCTTGAACGTTCCCAGATCTTTAAGTATCTGGTCGTAGACCTCCTTTTCATCGTCAGAAAAATTTATGCTGAAGTAGTTGTTTGTCATTCCTTTCGGAATGTAAAAAGCCGCATCGTCGTTCTTTTTGCTCTGACCGGAATGTCCTGTATCGACTTCAATATATGTGCCGTCGGAAAATATCCGGTAACTGTCTCTGCCTATATCGTCATCTTCACATGACGTTAAAAGCATTGCAGATACGATCACTGCAAACACACTGCGGGAAAAAATATTTTTTTTACTGCGTTTTAAAAGATCAAACGTCAAATTTTTCTCCCCCTCTCAGGATAAATCAAAGCGGGCAGAGACTATGCCCGCTTTATAATTCAGTCTGTATACTCAAGGAAAAGTTTTATAACATAAGTGTTCGGATCCTGACTGTAAGAAATATTTTCGCACTGATATTTATTTTCCGCTTCCGGAAGAGCATTCTGCATGATAGGTATAGCCTGTGCCTGAGTGCGGTCAAACAGCTTATAAACGGCGTCGCCGTAAGTCTCCTTGCTGCTGCACTGTATCTCGGCTACAAGACGCTTTTCCTTTGAAGCCTCAAGCACCTGATTTGTAAGCATCTGCTTCACATCTTCCCAGTTGTCGGCAACAAGACCGTTCTTAACATAGTAATTGCAAAGCTCCGAGCTTGCTTCAGGATATTTATAATCCTGCTCATATACCGTGCGGCTCCTTGATATCACCTCATCGGTAACGCAGAAATAATCATACCTTACATACGGGCCTACCTTTGATTCCGTAACGGCATATGTCGGATCAATATGATACCATTCTCCGCCAAGCCTTACCATGTTCCACATATGAGGAACGCCGTCCGCATCGCCCGTTATCGTTATTGCTTCAATGCCCACCTTGCTGCAAAGATATTCCATAGCCTTGGCATATCCACCGCAGATAGCCTTTTTATCGGCAAAAACGCCGTAAATATCGCGGCAGTTATCCGTGTTCTCATCGTACACAACGTTTTCCGCAAGATAGTCATAAAAGAGCTTTACTACATCATATTCAGACATATCGGGAGTTATCATTGCAATAACTCTGTCGGCTTCGCTGTCGATAACCGACTGCATACGCTCTATCTCATCATTGCTGTAGCGGTAGAAAATATTCGCCGACGCAACATTCTTTGTGGCGGAATTTACAGCATACTGCATTTTTGTATCAAGATAGAACATTGAACATTCATCGTTATATATCTGCTGATACACCGCGCAATAATCCTCGGAAGTAAGGTTCATTACAGAAGAAAATTTCACCGAGGTTTTCTTCTGCTCTATAGCCGTCATAAGAGCGTCATATATATACAGGCTTTTTTCGCCTATAAAATCATAGCTGTACGGACGAAGCCCGCTCTCTTTAGCAGTAAACGGCGCATACGGATCGTAAGTAACGGCAGCCGTTTCCGAAACAGTGCCTGTAGTCTCCTGAGAAATAACGCTTTCGCTTTGTCCGGAGACCTGTTCTTCCGTCAGGGACGACTGTATCGTCGTTTCTTTTGGAACTGACCGGCTCTCGGTGTCACGCGTTTCCGAAGATCCCGCTGCGGCAGTTTTCGGAACGGCAGTTGTCTGCTCTGTCTCAGGAACGGCGGTCGGCGTTCCCGTGACCTCCGGAACGCTGAGCGGCGTTGTCGTTGCGGTGTATTCTTCCTGTGCTGCCGTCGTCTCTGACGTTTCCGCCGGAGAAGTTTCCGACGAAGAAACAGATGTTGTCTGTTCTGCGGAAGTTGTTTTTTCCGCCGTGCTGACCGGAGCGGTCTGCTCCGTTACAGCGGCTGAAAGCACAGTACCTTCCGTATCCGCACTGTTTGTATCGCAGGCGGACATCAGTCCCGAATATAAAAGCGCTGTAAGCGCCAGCGGCAGAATACGGATATGCTTCTTCATGCTCAATACGTTTCCGGATAACCCGGAAGCGCTCCTCCCTTCCGAAAAGTCGGCGGTGCAGCCGTCAGGCTGAATTATTGTTCATCAGATCCATATATCAGAGAAATATGCACTATATCCATTTTGTCATTATTATGCTTGTAGGCTGAAACTATGTCTGTCCCACATTCGCTGTTCACATCATCTATTATGCGTTTTATTTCGCCGCTGTCAAAAAATCTTGCCATTGCCGCATAATAGGCGTCGTCGTCCGAAAAACGCAGCTCCGCTTCCCGTTTTCCCGAAAGCCCTGCTTCTTTTATCTGTTCCTTTATTTCCTTTGATGCTTCCGCTGCCGAATCAAAAACAAGGTCTTTCCCGTAGAAATAATTTTTCGTCCACGATGTACATGGCGGCAGACCGTCATAAAGCTCGTCGGGAAAATGTGTTATGCCGATTATTTCTTCATCTCTGACAAGGCAGTAGTCATGGCGGATAAAATCCGGATCGTCCCTGCTGAGTATGGGATCGTCCCATGTACAGTCGATATTATACCATTCTCCGCCGATAAGCACCCTGTTCCACGCATGGGTCTCCCCTCGTTCGTTAGTGCCGCATACCATATAATTCGGTATGCCCTTTTTGTCACACAGGAACGACATTGCCGCCGCATAGCCCTCGCACTGACCGTATCCGCTGACAAGAACTCCGTAAGCGGAATTTACATGATCCTCCGACTGGGAAAATGTACAGCCGGTAATTATGGTATCATGAAAATAAACTGCCGCATCAAAGTCAGACGCATTTTCCGGAAGTCCGGCA
The DNA here is from genome assembly GCA_947627905.1 of uncultured Clostridia bacterium. Classification (GTDB taxonomy): domain Bacteria; phylum Bacillota; class Clostridia; order Oscillospirales; family Ruminococcaceae; genus RGIG8773. Next base: position 23,609 of record CANQXX010000026.1, on the reverse strand, counting down.
AGTATTTCATCAGCGGCAGAATCAAGCTCTGCCTGTTTAAGAGCAGCGTCCTCCCTGTCGTAAACATAACTAAGTCTTAACGAGGAAACTTCGTCCCCCGGAGCGTAGAAAAGGCTGCTCAGCCAGAAATATTTTCTTTCCTGAGCATATACAAGGCGGTATATTTTGCGGATCGTATCCCTCGGAACGGTCTCTCCGAAAGATACTTCTTCTCTGAAATCCACTACCGCGTCAGTGACCTTATCATAAAGCTCCTTTTCCTCCGGGGAAAGCGCCTTATATACCGGAGAAACATAGTCCTCCGGCACTGTATCGGAAAGGATCGTCACACTTTCCGTTCCGGTATCAGGCGGTTCTTCCGAGACCGGTGTGCAGCCTGCAAGCAGGACCGCAGCGCATATGGCAAGACATAATATCCCGTATTTCATATTTATCAGTATCAGCTGTAAATGACATCAAACTCAATTACGAGCATATCAGGATTACATTCATCGTTTACTCCCTTTACGCCGGAAAATCCCTTTGCGTAGGAATTATAATCCATTCTTGCCGCATAGACCGCGTCATAAACGTCCTTTGAACCGACCATGATATGCGCTGTTCTTGAACCGTTTTCGGCTGCCTTTTTGATCTCTTCTTTTATAGCCTTGTCGGCAGAATCAAAATCATTGCATACAAGTCCGTTTTTAATAAAATAGTTTTCCGCCGTGGAGGTGCACGCAGGAGGATCAAAATATGTCACATATTGTCCGCCCGAAAGCCGCTTCTGGCTGACATGCATATGAGAAATGTTATGTATCCACTTATCCGGTATAAGAAAATATTTATATCTGATATTTTTTATGTTCGGCGTCTCAAGGATAGGATCGTCCCATGTAGCGTCAAGATTGTACCATTCTCCGTCAACATCAACAACATTCCATGCATGAGATTCGCCCGCGGTGGTCTCGCCGGTAACTACCATACAGGTTATTCCGGCTTTTCCGCAAAGATAAAGCATAGTCTTTGCATAGCCCGCACACTGGATATTTCCCTGCGGCTGACCGCTTCCCAGCGCATTGTATATCGAGGAGTTATAGTCCGAAGTATCTCCGTTCAGCTCAAATGTGGAATTGAGGACAAGATAATCATGAAAGACTTTCAGCTTTTCAGCCGTAGAGGATTTTCCTGCGGCTTCATTTACGAGCTTATCTGCCGTAGCGTCTATAGCCTGCTGCATCTGGTTTATAGCGTCAGCGTCCTTGGTAAGATAGAAAAGCTTTCCCACCTTCATTTTGCCGCTCATATAAAAGAGCTGCGGCTCCTGATTATATACAAGACCGTATATCTTAGCCCATTCTTCAAGGGTATAGGCGTCCTCGCTGCAAATTTTATATTTAAGGTTCTCAATGCCGCTTTTTATAGCGTCATAAAGCTCCTTTTCCTCTGCGGTAAGAGTATCATAAGCATAATGATTTCCGGTGAACTCTTTTATATTGAGCTGTTTCGGAGCGGTAGTGCCTGTCATGGCAGCAAGTATATCCTCGTCGCTCAGGGTCTGGGAGGGGTCTATTTCGGTCTGGACCGGCTGGGTCATTGCTTCTCCGTTCATTCCCGTAACGGTCTCGCCGCCCTCGTCCGTTACAACTTCGGTCCGGAAAGTCGTTGTTTCGGTAGGATCGGCAGCATCGGGAGAGCTCTCTTCACCGTCTGAGCCGGGATCTCCTCCTATAACGTTTACCGAAATAGTCTCGCTTTCGCCCTCTCCGCTTCCGGTATCGCTGCTGCAGCCAGAAGCGAGCATGGACGCGGCAAGCACCAGCGCTAACGCTCCGTAAAATTTTCTTTTGCTTGTATTCTTCATGTTTTTATCCTGCGGGAAAGGTCCCGTCAGTCTCCTTTCGGCAAATTATTTTATCCGGGATCATACCGGCATTACGCGCAGAGGCAGGGTCAATGCGCACCCCGCCCCTGAACATTATTTTATTTATAAGCAATATCGTACTCAACAACAAGACAGTTTTCAGCAAGTGTCCTCTGTCTCCTTATGTTGTCTACCTTCTTGCTCTTGGATCTTGCATAATCCTGGAATATTTTCCAGTATTTATCGCTTGTAAGGGTCTCCCATGTGTCATGGTCGGTAACTCTTACATGAACTACCTGCTTTCCTGCGGCGATAACGTCGTCAAATTCAGCATACATTCCCTCTACGGCAGAATCAAGATCGCTGTATTCCTTGTTATATGCCTTGAAATAATAGCAGGCAGTCTTTGTGCAGGCAGGAGGAGTATAGAGCTTTATGCGGTCTCCGTTTCCTCTCTTGGCAGTACTGATATTAAAGTGTGAATTTTTTATCATGCTGTCGTTTGCAAGGAAGAAAAGATAACGTACAAAGTCTGCTTTACCATAGCTGTTTTCAGGATCGTCCCATGTTGTATCAAGGATATAGTATCCGTTGTCGCAGTAAACAACGTTCCATGCATGAGTGCTGCCCTCGGCATTGTTGCCGACAACTGTCATACATTCGATACCTGCCATGTCGCAAAGATACTGTGTAGTCTTTGCATAACCCTGACACTGAAGTTCGCCTGCGCCGGTAAGACCGTTGTAAATTCCGCAGGTCGCATAGTTGCCCTGAAGGCTGAATGTATTTTTGGTTATTACCCAGTCGTGAATAACTTTGAGCTTGCTTACGGTGCTGCTGTAAGCATTGACCTTGTTCATTACCTGCTGAACGTTGGCGTCTATAGTTTTCTGCATTTCCTCAGCCTTGCTGCGTGATATCTCAAATTTCAGGTCTATGCTTCCGTAGCCGTTAGGAACGGAGTTGGAAAGCCAGAAAAGCTGGGGCTCATTATTGAACACGATAACATATACCTTGAAAACATCGTCTGACATAAGACCGTCAGGGATAGCTACCTTGGTATTGAAGTTTTCAGCAGCTTCTACTATGTTCCTGTAAAGCTGCTTTTCGGCAGACGAAAGCTGCTGATACGGATATCTGTCGGTATAGCTCTTTGTGTAATTGGCATTTATAGGATTTGAAGAAGTATTTTTTTCTGCGTCAGGATCTTTCTGCTCCGTTTGTGCAGGCTTTTTAGCCGTAGTTTCTTCGGGATCTCCGAATATCTCCTCGTTGGGATCGTCGTTATTGCTGCTGTCCGGAGCCTTGTCGGTAACATAATCGGAATGTATGAATGTTCCGTCAGCCAGCTTGTAATAGCCTGTATCCGTTGCTGCAACGATATTTATTTTTGTTCCGGCGGTATATTTTTTGACTGAATCGGAGCCTACTACAGCTTTTACTCTGGAATAGCAGTCCTTTGTTATGTAGAGAGTTTCGCTTATCTCGGTCTCATTCCACTCTTTTGCAGCCTTTGTAGTTACCGCAGCAGCCGTTGCCGTAGGAGCAGTGGTGGCTGTTGTTTCGGAAACGGTAGTAGTGGTGGTTTCCGACTCGGTAGTCTCTTCGGGAGCAGTAGTCGTAGTTTCCTCTGTAGTTTCTTCCGTTTCCGTCTCTGTTTCAGTCTCGGTCTCGGTTTTCTCCGTCGTAGTCATCTGCGTTATGGTCACAGATTGAGATGAGGTAATTCCGGTATCGGTTATCCCCGCGGAATTTTCATCGGTTTTCTTGCAGCCGGCAAGCATTGACGCAGCCATAAGGAACGCAAGAACAAGACTAATTTTCTTCTTCATCATTTTCCAAGCTCTCCTTTTGAATATTATTTTCGTTTTCATTTAAAACAGTCGCTTTTATTTTTGTTATGCGCTGATCCTCCGTTACAAGCACTGTAAACAGCAGGTTTTCATATGTTACGGAAGGATTTTCGTTTTCCTCCGGGATACGCCCCAGAAGCTCCACGATAAAACCGCTCATGGTGTCAAAATCATTGTCCTCGGGAAGAGTTACGCCAAATTCGGGAAGTATTTTCTCCGGATCGGCAGTTCCGGCTATCGTATATGTGTCATCGGATATCTTTATAAGCTCCTCCTCTTCGTCGTCATATTCGTCCTGAATGTTTCCGACTATAGTCTCCACTATATCTTCCATGGTGATTATACCTGCGGTACCGCCGTATTCATCTATGACCACAGCCATCTGCATTTTCTTTGCCGTAAGCCTTTTGAACGCTTCGCCGCAGGATACGGAAGCAGGGAAATACATTATATCTCTTATAAAGCTGTTTGCCGCAGCGTTCTCCGACGCTTCGGAACCCACAAAGCAAAGCAGGTCTTTAACATATATAATGCCGATGATATGATCTATCGTGTCTTCATAGACCGGTATTCTTGAAAATCCGCTGCTTATTGCGATATTAACTATTTCCGGAATATCCGCAGGGGTCTTTACCGCCGTGATATCGGTGCGGTGCGTCATAACGTCGGAGACCGTGCGGTCATCAAACTCAAAGACGTTATTTATCATTTCCCTCTGGGATTCTTCGATAACTCCCGTCTCGTTGCCGGCATCTACCATCATCATTATTTCTTCCTCGGTGACAACATCGTGCTCGGACGACGCTCCGAAGCCGAGAAGAGCAGATATAAGCCTTATCAGCAGTGACGACAGCGCCGTTATGGGGGTCAGTATGACAACAAGGAATTTTACGAACGGAGCGCAGAAGCACGCCAGCTTTTCACTTCCGCCGGAGGCTATCTTTTTAGGCACGCCGTCGCATATTACCGTCAGCAGGAGCACGGTCAGCAGAAGTATTATGACCGCTGCCGCAGCGGCGCAGAACTTTCTTCCGCCAAAGAAGCCGTTTCCAGCAGCAATGCCTGAAAACGCCCTTTCTAACAGCTTCGTCAGCGGAGACAGACACCAGAAAGCCGCCGCATAGACTATCACCGCAGCCGTCAGCATCCTGTTCACGGCAAAGGTCGTCATAAGCCTTGCCGGTCTGGCTGTCAGCTCAGACAGAAGCCTGAACTTGCCGTCCTTATCGCTGTTTTTTATTTTTCTGTCATCAATTTCCGTTACCGCAGTTTCACAAACCGTATAAAAACCTTTTATGAATACTGCTGCCAGAATAATTATAAGCCCGGGATACCCGTCGGAATCCATAATCAACTTCCTTCCAGAACATGGAATAAATATTTTTCAAAGACCAGATCTCTGTTATTAACTCGCATATAGATCAAGACACTAAAAATTATACAACATTTCGGCGAAAAAGTCAAGGTTTAGGGACAGTCCAAATATTACGAAAATAGGTTATGATAGGTGCGATTTTTTGGCGTATTTGCGTGGTTTACGAAGATCCTGCCCGCGCTGTAACCAAACTTTCTCCAAATTGTAATCACTTTGTAACCATTTTTTCGGCGAAGATCCGGCGCTATATCCTATGCATATTATAGTTTATCTCCACTTTAAATACTATGCAAAAGTCAACTTTTTGCTGTAACATAGTCTATAAGAAAAATTAAAAAATTTCATGTAAAGTATTGCAATTTGTAAAAAATATATGTATAATGTAATTATGACCATAAGGTGTAAACTTACCGCTTTAGCCGCAATGGAAAATATCTGCGGCTTTTTAAACGGCGCTTGAAATTTTTTTAAAGGAGCAATAATTATGGACGATATAAATCCTAATGGCAATAATCCTTTTGATGAGCAGAATATGCAGGAGGATAAAAGCCAGAATACTTACGATCCCTATAATCAGCCGGCACAGAACTACGATCCATATAATCAGCCGGTCAACCCATATGCTCAGCAGAATACCCAGCAGGGAGCCGATCAGTATGGTCCGGCCTCACAGAATACAAATCCTTACGCTCAGCAGGGACAGTATTCACAGCCCTACAGCCGGCCCTATGATCAGGGACAGCAGGGACAGTATATGCAGGACGTCAGCTCCCCTTACAACCAGCAGAACACCTATAACCGCCAGAATATCCCCCAGTCGGGATATGTTCAGTCGCCTTACGGAACACAGTACAGACCGTATATGCCGGCGCAGAATATGTCCACCGGCATGGCGGTAGCTTCGCTGGTGCTTGGAATATGCTCGATAGTTTTAGGACTTTTTATGTTTGCATTCCCGCCGCTTTTCCTTCTCCCGATCATCGGCATAATACTCGGCATAGTTTTTAAGTGCAAGCATCTTCCCGTAGGCAAGGGAATGTCTACAGCAGGCATAATAACATCGGTATTCGGACTTATCATACCTCTGGCACTGCTTATAATTATAATGGTAATGCTTATCACCAACGGCGCGGAGATAATGGAATTTATGAAGCAATATTCTCCGGAGGATTATGAGGAGCTTTATGAGCTTTACGGAGAACAATTCCCCGAATGGTTTGAAGGAGCAATGAGATTTTTCGGTCTGATGTAAAGACAAAAGCGCTGCCGTGTATGTGCGGCAGCGCTTTTTCATCTTTTTATGACCCTGACGTCCATATCCGCATGATCCCGGTCGGGAGAAAATACATCGGATATACCTTCGGTAATAAGTATCTCTTTTTCATCTGTGACAAGTATCATTTCAAAATCATTGCGCGTTCTCCACAGTTCTTCCGCCTTTTCAGCGCCAAGAACGTACAGTGCAGTAGACAGCCCGTCGCAAAGGATATCATCGTTCCCGATGACAGTTACGGAAGAAAGCCCGCTTTTTGCAGGTCTGCCTGTTTCCGGATCTATGATATGACAGTATGTTTCACCGTCGCTTCCTACAAAATAGCGCTCGTAGCCTCCGGAGCTGACAGCGGCACAGTCGGAAACGGCAATACTGCCTATAATACCGTCGTCAAACGGACTTCTTATGCCAAGATGCCAGTCGGAACCGTCCGGCTTTGAACCGATAACACGGATATTTCCTCCGAGATCGAGAAGTGCAGACTCTATGCCGTTTTCACGAAGTATTTTTGCTGCCGCTGCGGAAGCAGCGCCCTTTCCTAACGCTCCGAAGTCTATTTTCATGCCGTCTGTAAGCGTAACATTGTTCCCGTCAAGAGATATATTTTCGTATCCTGTAAGCGAAAGCGCATTTTCAAGCGTTTTTTCATCAGGGATCTTATATTCTCCCGTTGTAAATCCCCATTCGGTCAGTACCGGATAAACGGTACAGTCCAGCGCTCCGCCGGTAATTTCCGATATTTCAATGCTCCTGCCCAGTATTTCCGATGTTTCATCGCTTATTTCCGCCGGCATACCTCCGCTGCGGTTTATTCTGGATACTTCGCTGTTTTCGTCCGTAACGGACCACAGCGCGTCAAGAGCGGATATTTTTTCCGCGGCTTCCTTTACCGCTTCGGGAGCATTTTCTCCATAAGCAGTTACCGTCATATAAGTATCCATTGCAACAAATGATCTTTGCGCCGGCTGTGAAATATTTCCACAGCCGGTCATTATAAATGCAGCCGAAAGCACCGATGAAATAAAAATACTTTTTTTCATTTACATTCTCCGTTTTTCAGAAAGGATATCATTATGTCAAAAAATGCAAAAAGCAGAACTTTTTTAGTGGAACGCTCCTCTGAACTTCTTGGATTTCTTATTGAAGCGCAGCCGGAACGTCCCAAAGGAAAGATAAAATCCGAGCTTGAACACAAACTTGTTTCGGTAGACGGAAAGACCGTCACAAAATTCAATTTTCCGCTTAAAGCCGGTCAGCGTGTGACCGTAGGGACGTTCACTCCCACATACAGCAAAGCGCCCGCGTCAGAGCTTAAAATCATCTATGAGGACGATGAACTTCTGGTTATAGACAAGCCTGCCGGAATGTTGGCGATCGCAAACGAAAAAGAACGGGATATCACCGCATATCATCTTGCAATGGAATATGTCCGCGCAAAGAACAGCCACAACAGGATATTTGTAGTACACCGCCTTGACAGAGAGACTTCCGGGGTAATAATATTTGCCAAGAATGAGACAATAAAGCACGCTTTTCAGGACAACTGGGAAAATATAGCCGAATACCGTGGATATACCGCCGTTGTTGAGGGCGTTCCCCAGCCTGAAAGCGGCAGGATAGAAAACAAGCTGCGTGAGACTGAAAGTCATCTTGTCTATGCCGCAAAAATGGGAGACGGCAAACTTGCCATAACAAATTACAAGGTGCGCAAAAAGACGGATAATTATTCGCTCCTTGACATTGATATCGAAACCGGACGCAAAAATCAGATCCGCGCTCACATGAGCGGCATAGGCTGTCCAATAGCCGGAGACAAAAAGTACGGAGCAAAGACCAATCCTGCACACAGGCTGTGCCTTCATGCGGACAAGCTGGTCATCATTCACCCTTACACAGACGAAAAAATGATATTTGAGTCTCCGGTGCCGCAGAAAATACTCAAAGTAATGAAACAGTGAAATAAACGTCCCTTAAAAGGGACGTTTACTTTTTTATTAAAATTCCAGTTTCTTGCTGAGATATCCTACAAGATCTTCTATCTTTACTCTCTCCTGCTCCATGGTGTCACGGTCGCGGACGGTAACGCAGCCGTCCTTTTCAAGAGTATCAAAATCATACGTTATACAGAACGGCGTACCGATCTCGTCCTGACGGCGGTAACGCTTGCCGATCTGACCGGCTTCATCGTAATCCACGCTGAAATACTTTGAAAGCATGGTGTAAACTTCAAAAGCCTGATCTTTCAGCTTCTTTGTAAGAGGAAGCACCGCTGCCTTTATAGGAGCAAGAGCAGGATGCAGGTGCATTACCGTGCGCATATCTCCGCCGCCGATAGTTTCTTCGTCATAAGCCTCACAGACTATCGAAAGGAACAATCTTTCAACGCCAAGAGACGGCTCAATAACATAAGGGATATATTTCTCGTTAGTCTCTGGATCGAAATACTCAAGGGATTTTCCGCTGGTCTTTATATGCTGGGTAAGGTCGTAATCGGTCCTGTCAGCAACGCCCCAGAGTTCTCCCCAGCCGAACGGGAAAAGAAACTCAAAGTCGGTAGTAGCCTTTGAATAGAAGCAAAGCTCCTCTGGCGAATGATCGCGCAGACGGATATGCTCAGGTTTAAGACCAAGACTGAGCAGGAAATCATGGCAGAATCCTCTCCAATAGCGGAACCATTCAAGGTCAGTGCCGGGCTTGCAGAAAAATTCAAGCTCCATCTGCTCAAATTCGCGCACACGGAAAATAAAGTTTCCCGGAGTTATTTCATTTCTGAATGATTTGCCCACCTGAGCAACACCGAAAGGAACTTTCTTTCTTGTAGTTCTTTGGATATTTGCAAAGTTTACAAAAATGCCCTGCGCGGTCTCCGGTCGGAGATAAAGTTCAGCCTTTGAATCCTCCGTAACGCCCTGAAAAGTCTTGAACATAAGGTTGAACTGGCGTATCGGAGTAAAATTCTTCTTGCCGCAGTTGGGGCATTTTATATCATGGGTCTCGATAAATTCGCTGAGCTGTTCGTTTGTCCAGCCGGCAGGGTTGGCGTCCGTCTGGGATTCAATGAGCTGATCCGCGCGGTGACGGGTCTTACATTCACGACAGTCCATAAGCGGGTCGGAAAATCCTCCAAGATGTCCCGAAGCTACCCATGTCTGCGGATTCATAAGTATCGCGCTGTCAAGTCCTACGTTATAGGGACATTCCTGCACAAACTTCTTGAGCCATGCATTCTTGATATTATTTTTCAGCAGAACTCCGAGAGGTCCATAATCCCATGTATTTGCCAGTCCTCCGTAAATTTCTGAGCCGGGATATACAAAACCTCTGCCTTTGCAGAGTGCCACTATTTTATCCATACTTTTTTCCATATAAATACCACCCTTATCAATGTATTTTAATTTGAAAATCCGTTATCTTCAAGATATTTTTCAAGAGTTCTGTAATTTTCCGCAAGGTCGGCGGCATCTTCAAAACTTCCCTGATAAAGCTCTATCATCACGCTGCCGTTATAGCCGCAGTCCTGCATTTCTTTGAACAATGCAAAATTGTCATATTCCCCGAAGCCGAATTTAAGGCAATCGCCGTTTTTTCCGGAATCGGAAAAGTGAAGATGCTTTATGCTGCTTCCGAGAGCCTTTGCCATTTCTATCGGAGTATTTCCGGCTCTTAACGCCTGCTTTGTATCAAGAACAAAAGCCGCGCTTTCTCCGAGAGCGTCTTTCATTTTTATCAGGAAATCAAGATCGCCTGCCGTACATCTTGAAACGTTCTCCTGCAAAACTTTCACGCCGAAGCTCTTTGCCGCTTCCTGCAATCTGAAGAACCTTTCAAAATACACCTCGTCCTCACAGCGGTTAGTCGGCTTGTTGCCATGAAGAATAAAAAACTTTGCGCCGAAAAGATCCATATACTCAAAGAAATTCTTGTAATAATCCAGCATATCATCTACCCGGCGTTCATACTTTGTAAAAAGCATCATCGGCTCTATCCCGCAGGTGAACGGATGCACCGAAACCACTTCAACGCCGTATCCATGCTGTACCGCAAGCATTTCGCTGAGATACGGATCAAAAAGCTCACTGTGAGTATTTACGAATATCTCCGTGCTTCTTACGCCGTTTTCGGCAAGCCGTTTAAATGACTTTTCCACCTCTGTGGGATAAAGACAAGCCGTAGATACTCCTGCTTTCATAAAAGCACCTCCCGGCGATAAAGTTATCGGCTCCGGCAGACATCTGCCGCCGAAGCCGTTTATACCGTCCGCAAATATATTCTGTACCGGACAATATTTTATGCCTTTGCTTTTTTGCCGGTATTTCCCTTTTTACGGATAAATTTGCTTTCAAGAGTAAGCCACAGCGGACAGGTAAAGCATACTGATGAATAAGCGCCTGCGATCATGCCTATCATCATCGGCAGCGAGAACGAGATTATGGAAGTTACTCCGTATATCGCCGCAACTACCGTTACCGCCAGCATAGCCATGATAGTCGTTATGGACGTGTTTATAGAACGCGTCAGCGACTGATTTATACTCAGATTTACTATTTCCGTATGGGTCTTTGTCTTTCTGAAAAGTACCTCGTTCTCACGGATACGGTCATAAATTACAATGGTGTTGTTTATGGAATATCCCAGAATGGTAAGAACTACCGCCATAAAGTTGGCGTTGATAGACATTCCGCATATGATAAATGTTCCGTAAACTATGATACAGTCGTGAAGAAGCGCAAGCACTGCGCAGATACCTGCCAGCCAGCCGCCGATGTTCTTGAATCTTATAGCTATATAGATTATCAGAACTATAAACGACAGCAGTACAGCCACCAGACATTTAAGGAAAAATTCCTTACCTGACGACGGGGAAACATCGGAAGATTCCACCAGTTCCACAGAATTTGCCGAATACTTTTCGGTAAGCGTATTGGTCAGCTCAAACTGCTTGTCTGAAGTAAGACCTTCGTTTGAAATAAGGGAAAGCTGAATGTTGTGTCTTCCTGTGGAGAAATCCTCTCCGACAGTCGAAGTAACGCCTATTCCGCCCAGAGCGTCTGTAGCATCACGTTCAAACTGCGCCTGATCTATCTCACCGTCGTATATATATGTGAGGATAGTACCGCCCTTGAACTGTATATCAAGGTTTGCGCCGAAAATGAACGTTGAAAGTATCGAAATACATATCATTGCAATGGAAATGCCGAAGAACAGCTTTTTCTTTCCTACAAAGTCGAAATTGAACTTACTGTTCATTTTTAGCACCTCCTCCGTAGAACTTCGGGTTCCTGAACACTTTGAATTTTGAAAGCGAAGAAAGCATCAGTCTTGAACAGAACACGCCGAAGAACAGGTTAAGGGCAACACCTGTAAGCAGTGTGAAGCCGAATGAGTAGATAGTTCCTGCCGTAGACGGTCCGAACATGAAGAATACAAAGTGGAGCATCTTTGAGAATATGCTGTCAGGTGTTCCGAAAGCGCCCATAAGGATTATAGCTACAAGGATCATCGTCACGTTGCCGTCAAGGATCGCAGAGAATGCTCTCTTGAAGCCGGATTCTATAGATCCGTTGAGCGTCTTGCCGTTTATAAGCTCTTCCTTTATTCTTTCCGAAGTGATAACGTTTGCGTCAACGCCCATGCCGACTGCAAGTATGATACCTGCGATACCGGGTATCGTCAGGATAGAACCGTTCATAAATCCGAAGTATCCGGAAATGAACGCCAGAGTTCCCGCTACCTGTCCGATAAGCGCAATTACCGAAACTGCGCCCGGCAGACGGTAAACCGCTATCATGAACACCGCTATGAATGCAAACGCGATAAGTCCTGCAATTACCATAGCTTCCAGAGCGCCCGTTCCGAGGCTCGGAGAAATCGTCGAGAAACTTGCCGTAACGAGTTTGAAAGGCAGTGCGCCGGAATTGATCTTGTCCGCAAGTTCCTTTGCGCTGTCCGCATCAAAATTGCCGGAGATAGTTGCTCTTCCGTCGGTGATTACCGCGGAAACTCTCGGATATGAGAAGCAGGTCTCGTCCATCCAAATGGAAATAACGCCGTTTTCCTGATAGAGCCTTTCGGTAGCCTCAGCAAATTTCTTTGCGCCCTCGTCGGTAAGCTCAAGGCTTACCAGCCATTCTCTTGCGCCGCTGCTGTCCTGTGTGTAAGCGGCATAAGCGGTCTGTACATCCGAACCTACAAGGATAACGTTATCCTTGGTAACGCCGGTGTACATACCCAGTTCGTCCGTTTCATAGCCCTCACGGAAAGTAAGTTCCGCAGTTTCGCCCAGTTCCTTAACGGCAGCTTCCGGGTCGAAGTTTGCTTCTCCCTCTTTCCACGGGAATCTTACGATGATACGGTCGTTGTTGTAATCAATATAGCTTTCGTAATCGGTAATTCCCAGATTTACCATACGCTGAACTATTACCTGCTTGGCAGCGTCAAGCTGATTATCCTCAGCGTCGATACCCTCAGGCGGGGTGAATGTAACGTCAACGCCGCCCTTGATGTCTATACCGAAGCGGATATTGTTGACGCCCTTAACATAAACTGTCTCCATATCGCCGTAGTAATAAGTGTATCCAAATATTACCGACGCCGCAAAAATCAATATCAGCGCACAGACGATAAAAAAGACAGGCTTTTTGACCTTTCCCACAGTTTAACCTCCTGTATTGCACAAATTATCAAATAATTATACCATTTTTTTCTCGGAATGTCAATAGCTTAACACCCTTCGCAGGAAATTTTTCTTTTAATCTTTCAGAAGCCTTATTGTATCCATAGCTGACAAATTCCTATTGGTGTAATAAACGTCATCTGTAACTTCCGAAATAACATCTACAAAGGGCGGAAGCTCCACAGTCTCGTCCTTATGGGCAAGCTCCGCTTCCATAAGAGCGTAACCAGCTTCGGCAGTGTTTTCAAAAACATCAAACTCAAAGGTATGACCGCCGTAAGGGATGATATACCTGCACTTTTTTATTATATTCCCCACTTTATTTTTCAACAGGGAACGGTATTCTTCAGCTGTGATCTCCTTTTCGTTTTCTATCCTGACTTCCGGATCGGAAGTCGGAGCTTTTTCGGTATAGATGAATTTATCGTCCAGACGTCTTACCCGTCCGCGGAAGCCGCTTCCCGGCGCAAGATACGCCTGCTCGATATTTTCATATTGAAATTCCTCTAAATTATCAGGTATCCTTACGAGCCACTTGCGTTCTATTTCAAGTGTTATTATCTTTCCGTGCCGTTTTTCTATAGCTTCCGCACTGTAGAATGTATTGCCGGTAACATCGGCAATAACATTGCCGCCGGACAGCTTTTCCTCAGTTTCAACGACCGCAAGACCGTTTTCCCTGTCGATAAATAAATAATTCCCACCGTTATCCGTAAATTTTACGATATAGCGATTCATATATCCGCCTCCATATATTTTTTGAGCTGTCTCCCCGCTCGGCAAATAACTTTCCTGCGCCTATAAAAATTGATTTCCGCGCACATAGGTGCGCGGAATCTGCCTTAAACCGTCAGTTCGGCGGTTTCTCCCAAATCACCGCTGTTTGCGTCAAGTACAGGCTGTACACAGCCTGCGATAAATTCCTCTACCTGCTGTTCGCTTCTTCCCGTGAAGCTCTCCGGCTTGAGGATAGCGTCCATTTCGTCAACGTTGATCTTGAAGTCGGGATCATTAAGTACACGGTCGATCAAATCATTTTCCAGCCCTTTCTCTTTAACTTGTTTTCCGGCTTCCATTGCGTATGTCCTGAGCTTTTCGTGAAGAGCCTGACGATCTCCGCCTTTTTTAACGGCGTCCATCATGATATTTTCCGACGCCATAAAGGGCAGCTCCCTCATTACTCTCTGACGTATAACTTTAGGATATACAACAAGGTCGGCGGTAACGTTCAGCATGATATTCAGGATAGCGTCCACCGCAAGGAAGCCTTCCGCAACGGAAATACGCTTGTTGGCGGAATCGTCCAGCGTTCTCTCGAACCACTGTGTTCCGGCTGTGAAAGCCGGATTGAGCGAATCTATCATTACATATCTTGCTAAAGCCGTGATACGTTCGCACCGCATAGGATTTCTCTTATACGGCATTGCGGAAGAGCCTATCTGGTTTTTCTCGAACGGTTCTTCCATTTCCTTGAAATTCTGCAATATTCTCAGATCGTTTGCAAATTTCATCGCCGACTGGGCGATCCCGCTGAGAGTTGCGACTACCTGTGAATCTGCCTTTCTCGAATAGGTCTGTCCGGAGACCGGCACGACAGCGTCAAATCCCATTTCTTCGGCAATAAGTCTTTCAAGCTCCTTTACTTTATCGGTATCTCCTTCAAAGAGCTCCATGAATGAGGCCTGTGTTCCGGTAGTTCCCTTTGAACCCAGAAGTTTAAGACCGGATATCCTGTACTCTATCTCGTCCAGATCCATAAGAAGTTCATTTATCCACAGAGCTGCGCGTTTTCCCACCGTTGTGAGCTGTGCAGGCTGAAGATGAGTATAGGCAAGGCAGGGCATTGCCTTATATTTCATTGCAAAATCCGAAAGCTGTGCAATAACGTTCACAAGTTTTCTTTTTACGATCTTAAGAGCGTCCCTCATTATAATAACGTCGGTATTGTCGCCCACATAACAGGAAGTCGCTCCCAGATGGATTATACCCTTTGCCTTAGGGCAGGCAAGACCGTATGTGTAAACGTGCGCCATAACATCGTGACGGACAAGTTTTTCACGTTCGGCAGCTGTTTCGTAATCAATATCGTTTATATGAGCTTCAAGTTCGTCCACCTGCTCCTGAGTGACGGGAAGTCCGAGCTTCATTTCTGCACGGGCAAGAGCCACCCATAGCCGTCTCCATGTGGTAAACTTCTTATCGGCGGAAAAGACATACTGCATTTCCTTGCTTGCATATCTGGTACAGAACGGAGATTCATAGCTGTTATGATCCTGCATAATATAAAATTCCTTTCAAAATATAATTGCTTTATCCATATAGATTATACCATACAATTTTTAAAATTGCAACTAAAATTTTACGCTGTTTACATATGATATTATCTTTTTGCTGCAACATAGTCAGTTGTAAAAACCCGCGCACAAAGAAATATTCCTGCATTGCACTTGAAAAATCAAAAATACTGTGCTATAATATAATTTACTGTAAAAAATAAAAAATTTCCCGTCGGAGGAATAATAATGCC
Source organism: uncultured Clostridia bacterium (assembly GCA_947627905.1). GTDB lineage: Bacteria > Bacillota > Clostridia > Oscillospirales > Ruminococcaceae > RGIG8773. The sequence continues at coordinate 8,065 of CANQXX010000026.1, read as the reverse complement.
CATAAATATTTCAAATGACCTGCCGGCATTTTCAGTGCTCAATCAGGAAAATATCTTCGTAATGACGGATACCGCCGCATCACATCAGGATATCCGTCCGCTTAAAATAGCTATAGTAAATCTTATGCCCAAAAAGATCGAGACCGAGACGCAGATACTCCGTCTCCTTTCAAATACCCCGCTTCAGGTAGATGTGGAGCTTATACAAATGGCGAGCCATGTTGCAAAAAATACTCCCCAACAGCATCTTACCAAATTCTACAAGACCTTTGCCGATGTAAAGGATCAGCGCTTCGACGGAATGATAATCACCGGAGCTCCTATAGAACATCTTCCCTTTGAGGAAGTCGATTACTGGAACGAGCTTTGCAGCATTATGGAATGGTCAAAAAGCAATGTATATTCCGTTCTTCATATATGCTGGGGAGCGCAGGCAGGGCTTTACTATCATTACGGGATACCCAAATATGACCTGCCAAAGAAGATGTTCGGCGTTTTCCCTCACAAGGCGGAGGTGTCAAACTATCCGCTGCTCAGAGGATTTGACGAAAAATTCTACGTTCCCCATTCAAGGCATACCGAAATACGCCGTGAGGACGTGGAAAAGTCTGATAAACTGCGCATACTTGCTGCTTCAAAGGAAGCCGGCGTTAATATAATAGCCGATATTACCGGACGTCAGTTCTTCCTTATGGGGCATTTTGAGTATGACCGTCTTACTCTTTCGGGAGAATATTTCCGCGACAAGGCAAAAGGACTGAACATTGCCGTTCCGGAGCATTATTTCCCGTATGACGATCCGTCCCAGCCGCCGAATTTCAACTGGCGCGCACATGCAAATCTTATTTTTTCCAACTGGGTGAATTACTGTGTTTATCAGGAAACGCCATATGATCTTGATGATCTCAGTCCTATAGTATAAAGGTTTTGTCACGCGGATAATTTATACATATATCAATATAAAACGCCCCGTCTTTTTAAGACGGGGCGTTTGCTTATTCAGTAAATGCAGACTTAATCATCGTCTCTTCTGCCGTTTGCATAGCGCTTTGCAAGGTTTGTATCCGGCGTCTGTTCCTTATCTTTAAGAAGAATATAATAGAACGTTCCGCCGTCCTGAACGGTCATATAAGTTTCGCTGCCTGATACAGCAGGAACAACAGAATAGATAATGTTGTACTCATAGAATCCTACATCTTTTGCTATAGCGTCATTAGCCTTTGCAATACCGCTGTCATCAGCAGGAACTACCATATACTTATTGGCATTATTTTTCCTGTACATGATGATCTTATCCTTTGTAGAATTTACTGTCGGAAGAGTAGCGTATCCTACATAATAACTGTATGCGCTGTTAGCAGCTATATCCGCTTCTCTTATCTGATTGATCCTGTCAATATCGTATCCATAATAAGGAACAAGAAGATATCTGTTTGAAACGGCTCCGGTCTTTGAATCGGTTATCTGCCACTGTTCGACCGTGTCTCCCCATGTGTCATTCTTTGTGGGAGAAACAGAATATACTGTCCAGTATTCAAATTTCTCATTGTACTGTGCTACAGCAGTATTGAGCTTCACCTGATCATAATTATTAGTAGTAGCAGGAACAAGTACATACCTTAAACCGTAATTATACTTGCTGTTGGAGTGATAGAACTCATATACGCTGTCTCCGACAGCCGTGCGAGACGGATATTCATTGTATATGGTATAATAACTGTACCTTGAGAATTTCTTGGCAATAAGCGAATTTGCATATGCCGGGTCATAATCTTTAGGAACGATCATGTAGTAGACCGAATTAGCGCTGAGCCTTATTTCAATTACCTTATCCGGAGATTGTACAGTAGGTCTTGTATCATAGATCTCATAATATTTGCTGGCGGTTACTGTGATCTTTACGTCCTTATAGTTGCTGGATTTGTTCTTGTTGTAAAATCTGAGCGTAGTAGTACCTGCTTTAATGCCTGTTATAGTAAAGAACTTTATATCTTCGGATCTTCTTCCGGCAACTACTGAAGCAATGTTCTTATCCGCAACTGTAAACAGTGTGTTTGTATGATTTGTGGAATAAACTTCAAGAGAGTAAGTTCCTCCCGCTGGCACCTCGATGCTGTTTGTGTACGGGATTATTGAAATATTATTTGTTGATGAGGTGTTGCCGCCGGTGCTGTTGTTATTGTCATCAAATATCTCATCATTGGTATTGGTATTTCCTACCTTTACATCTATGTACTTATAGCAGGTAGAAGAATAGGACTTAAGATATACCTTGATCCTTGCAGAACCTGTACCCTGAGCGGTGAGCTTGATCTTGATCTTGTCGCCGTCCCATGAAACAGGCTTTACCCATGCTGCGGAAACAACTTTCTTGTTAGTTGTTCCCACTGTAAGACCGCTGTGACTTCCCTTTACCGTCATGGTAATGATTTTTGTCTCGCCCTTTTTGCTGAAAGTAACATTTGAAGAGCTTGCTGTGATCTTAGCGGCAACTACTGTTACCTTACATTTCAGAGTATTGCCTCCGACCTTTGCATAAACATATGTAGTACCGGGTTTCTTTCCGACTACCTTTCCCTTTGAACTTACCGTAGCGATGGATTTATCGCCGGTAGACCATGTAACAGTCTTTGAAGTTCCCGATACCGAAAGCGTAGTTTGATAGCCTTTTGTTACCGTTACGGAGCTTTTGCTGAGAGATATGGCGCTCGACGGCACAGCTATCAGCGATGCTGCCATGAATACGGCAAGAAAAAGACTTAAAACTGATTTTAACATCTTAGTCATACAGAATTCCTCCGTTCTGTTTTAATCTTTAATCTTATTTTATCACTAAATAACTGCTTTGTCAATAAACAAAACGGTGACAAATGGTAACAATTCAGTAACAAAATCAAGGAAACGGTTAAAAAATTCATCCGATTTTGTAACCTTTTTGAATATTGCCGTTTTCCAGCATTTTCAGGAAAAATTCTCCATTTTCGTACACGGCGTAGCTTCTTGGATCTCCGCCCTTCGGAATTGCCGCCGAGCCCGGATTTATGTAGACATATTCCCGCGAATCATCTATAGTACAGATATGCGTATGTCCGTGAATAAGTATATCTCCCTTTTGCAGTGCAGGAGGCGTCATGGTGTTGTACCTGTGCCCGTGCGTAAGGAAAACCGTTCTCCCTTCGAGGAAAAGCAGGGCATATTCCGCCATTATAGGAAATTCAAGTACCATCTGATCCACTTCCGTATCGCAGTTCCCTCTTACGCAGAAGAGCTTGTCCCTGCGCTCGTTAAGCATTGAAATAACCTTTTTCGGAGCATAAGCAGCCGGAAGATCGTTTCTCGGACCGTGATAAAGGATATCCCCCAGAAGAAACAGCTTGTCCGCTTTTTCCGCGTCGAAGCGCTCCAGCATAAGAGCGCAGCTTTCGGCGCAGCCATGTATATCAGACGCAAACATCAGTTTCATATGTTTACCTCTTACTTTGTGAAAAATCTCTGTGAAACAGTATAAGTTTCTCCGCCGGCAATTTCCGTATAGCCGCTTTCTTCTGCCGGCATATCAAGGTTCGGGGCATTTACCTGAGCAGTCATAGGCTCCGGACAGAAATATTTTTTAAATCCCTTGTCATTCCAGATTATCCAGAACTTGTATTTATCGTCCGTCTCATAGCAGATGCGCTTGCCGCTTTCGGTGTCGGTAATAACGCAGCCGCGGAAGTCCTCGCCGTCCAGCTTTACCGTTCCGGCAGTGAACATATCGTTGCATATATCGCGCAGGACAGGACATTTAGTGCCTTCAAGATATTTTTTGTCGTTCTTGTCAAGGTCACGCTGTTCCCCTGTGGGAAGCCAGCGGCGCTTATCAAAAATTATCCTCTTTACAGCAGGGACCTGCAGCCGCATATTTTCCAGCTTTCCGCCGTCAACAAACGGAGCGTTTATCGTAGTATGCGTTGCGATAGATACAGGCAGCATTCTGTCGGAATTGTTTGTGAGCGAAATAGTGTGCTTCATTCCGTTTTCGGAAAGTTCGATCGTTATGCGTGCGGTGAATTTTACCGGAAAACAGGTAAAGAAAAAGTCGCTTTCATCATATACAAATTCCGTAGTAACATATGCTTTGCCGTCCTCTGCGGCAAGAGCGACTATCTTATGCGCTCTTTTCTGGAGAAATCCGTGAATATGATTTCCGAATTTACTTTCGTTTACCGGAAAATGATATTCCCCGTCGGAAGTTTTCAGCAGACCGCCGTCAAAGCGGTTGGGAAGATACAATGTCGGGAGTCCCCATACTTCGGTGGAGTTCATTATATCCGCAATTGTGGTTTCGTCCTTATAGCGGAAAACCTCTATACCCTTTTCGTTATCTCTCAGGCGGAGAACGTTAGTACCTATCTGCGGCGCAACTACCGCATAATATCCTCCTGCGGCAAGCTCTACCGCTTCGATCCCCTTGTGCATTGCTTTTCTTGCGTAAAATTCCATTGTGATTACTCCTTTGCAAAATATTTCAGCCGTTCAGCCATTTATCGTCTATTTCCCGTTTTAATTCCTCAAAAGCGGGAATAAAGTCCGTTTTTATTTTTTCTATGGAACTTTCGGCTTTTCCCTCGTCATATACATGAGAAAGCAGATTTCTTGTATCAAGAATTTCCAGCCATACTCCCTCATTGCTTATCATTCCCCATTCAAAAGCAATTTTTAATATCATTCTCGGCGAACCTGTCTTTTGTGTAAAATAGCCGTGATATTCAAGAAGTTCCTTTATAAGTTTCCATGACATCTCAAAACACAAGGAAAACAGACCGGTTATTCCCATAAGCTCAACGGGAGAATAAGGCTCTTTTATTTCTTCACATTCTTTAAGATTTTCAAGGGACTTGCAGAAATTATCATATTTTTTCATATATCACCACACCGTCCTTTTTTATTTCGGACAAAAGCTCTTCCGAGACATTTTCATCAAGATCTACCACATCAAAATTCAGAAGCGTCCTGACATATTCGTCCATAGCATAGGAAAATTCCCTGAAATTCCCGCCGGTGACCGCAATATCAATATCGCTTCTTTCACGGTTGGTACCTCTTGCCCGCGAGCCGAAAAGTATCACTTTATTTACGCCGAATTTTTCCGCATAAAGTGAAATATCCTCAGCGGCTTTCGGCGGAATATTGTATTTTTTATCCGTCATACTTCCTCACCCTTAATTCTATACCCAGCGACATTGCCACTGCCTTGCAGCGGCTTATATCCTCCGGCGGGATAACGTCCACCACCGTGAACATAACTTTCGGGACATACTTCTTGCAGTCCGCCGCAAAGGATATCATTGCATCAAAAGCATCCTCCCACTTGGGGCGGGTCACCGCATTGTATTTTTCGGAATTGCACTGATTTAACGAAATTGAGACGGTATCCACCGCGCCGTCAAGAAGTTCTGCGGTAGGACGTTCGTTTATCTTATCCCCCAGACCGTTGGTATTCAGACGGACGGGAATATTATAATTATCCTTTATAAAACGTCCGATATATGCCACATCGTCGGGACGCTCCATAGGTTCTCCATAGCCGCAGAAAACGGCTTCCGAATATCGGGACATATCCGCTTTTTCAATGGCTTCGATCACCTCATCAACAGTAGGTTCGCGGTCGAGCCAGAGGCTGTCAGAACCGTAAGCTCCGTCGCCGTTCTGCCTTATACAAAACGTGCAGCTGCACGGGCAGCGGTTCGTAAGATTAATATATAACTTGTTTCCTACTTCATAAAGAATAGTCATCATAACGCATTATCCTTTCCCATAAAGTTAAGAGCCTTTGTAGAGTTGAGAGTTGAGATGTTGACATAAACTGTTATTCCCTTTTCACAACTTAATTTTGCTATATACCTATTGTAAATAAAGATGTATATATTTGGTTATTAAAAATCGTAAACCGAAGATATAAACGTTACTGTAATATCTTAACTCTCAACTCTCCACTCTTAACACTCTATTTATGGTATTTTCCGCCGTTGATTATCTGAAAGCTGCGGTAAAGCTGTTCAAGGATCATGACCCGCGCAAGCTGGTGCGGAAAGGTCATTTCCGACATTGACAGCCGGAAGTCACACAGCTTTTTTATATCTTCCGATATCCCGAAAGAACTGCCTATTATAATGTTGAGTATACTTTTTCCGTCAACGGAAATTTTTTCTATCTTTTCCGCCAGCTTTTCGGAGGAAAGCTGTTTTCCCTCAATGCACATGGCTATATTGCAGCAGCCTTTCCGTGAAAGGAGCGGCAGCATGGCTTTACCCTCGTTGGAAAGCGCGTTTTCTATATCCTTTTGTGACGGCTGATCGGGCAGCCTGCTTTCCGGCAGCTCCGTTATATTAAGTTTGCAGAAAGCTCCGAGGCGTTTTGAATATTCGCCGCAGGCTTCTCTGAGATAGCTTTCCTTGAGTTTCCCTACGGTTATCAGATCTACGGCAAGCATGGTTTATCCTTTCGCATTGATATACTGTTACTGCACACAAATATTATACCATACGGCAAAAAATATTTCAATCCGTTTTGCAAAAAAATGCAGACATTAAATAATGCCTGCATTCTGATCTTTAAATTTTATTATTCCTGCGTAAGAACGAATATCTCATATATTGCCCTTACGGCAGCTTCAAAATCCTCTTCGCTTACTCCGATTATTATGTTCAGCTCCGAAGAACCCTGATCTATCATCTTTACATTTATTTTTGCGTGAGCAAGCGCGGAGAATATTCTTCCGGCAGTACCGCGGTTCTTTCTCATGCCGCGTCCCACAACGGCAATAAGAGCAAGATCGTCCTCAACATAAAGGCGGTCGGGGTGAACGCGGAACGTTATCTCGTCAAGAACATTCTGCTGAACGGGTCTAAGTGCGTCGGAAGAAACAATAACGCTCATGGTATCTATTCCGGAAGGCATATGCTCAAAACTTACGCCGTTCTTTTCAAGAGCACGGAGAACGTTCCTGCCGAAGCCGAGCTCGCTGTTCATCATATCCTTTTCTATATTTATTACTGACAGTCCTTTTTTGCCGGCAATTCCCGTAATTACATACCTGCTTGATTCATCTGAATCGGCAACTATCATAGTTCCTCTGTCCTCGGGCTTGTTGGTGTTCCTGATATTTATAGGTATTCCGGCTGTGCGGACGGGGAATATAGCGTCCTCGTGGAGCACTCCTGCTCCCATATAGGAAAGCTCTCTGAGTTCCTGATAGGTTATAGTCGTGATAGGTGCAGGGTCGTCAACTATTCTCGGGTCGCAGATAAGGAATCCGGAAACATCGGTCCAGTTCTCATAAATTTTAGCGTTTACCGCTCTTGCAACTATAGATCCGGTAACGTCCGAACCGCCTCTTGAAAAAGTCCTTATAGTATCATTGGGCATTGAACCGTAAAATCCGGGGATCACTGCGTGTTCACTTTCGGCAAGCCTTGGACGGAGGAGCATTATCGTTGTATCGAGGTCAAAAGTACCGTTTTCCTTGAATTTTATATATCCGGCAGGGTCAATGAAATCAAAATTCAGGAACGCAGCCAGTACCTTGCTGTTGAGGTATTCGCCTCTTGAAGCGGCGTAATCGCGTCCTGCCATATGTTCAAATGAATCCTTTATTCTTTTGAAATCCTTTTCGAGGGAGAGATCAAGTCCCAGTTCGGAAATAATATCGTTATAACGGTTTTTTATAGCGGAAAAATCGTCCTCAAAGTCCTCGCCCTTTGCGGCTTTTTCATAGCAGGAATAAAGCATATCCGTGACTTTTATATCCTCTTTGAAACGTTTGCCGGGAGCTGAAGCCACAACATAGCATCTTTCCGGATCTGACAGGATTATATCAGCCACCTTTCTGAACTGACCTGAATCCGCAAGGGAACTTCCGCCGAATTTTACTACTTTGATATCGCTCATGTCAAAATTCCTTTCAAAAAAATTATCATTCAGTGTTGAGAGTTAAGAGTTGAGAGTTGAGATATTAAAGGCTTAACACCAAACATACCCGCCCCCTTGAGGGGGCTACACGTTCAAACGGCTTACTATTTAAACT
>CANQXX010000025.1 GCA_947627905.1 uncultured Clostridia bacterium | reverse complement strand
CCGCCATAGCTGTCACTTATTTTGGGAGTTGACGCGGGGATTTTGTCCAGTTCGTTAATGTAGCTTGCAGCGTTGTAAAAACTTTCCGCACGCAGGAAAAATCCGTCTTTCGGACGGTGAGCTCCCTTTTCAAGACGGATATATCTATGCAGTTCCGAATGTGAATCAAAAGTGGAAAAGGAAAAATTCAACGTCCCACCCTCGGCGTTAAAGCCGAAATTCACTGCTGCGGCTTCGAGAAGCGTAGACTTTCCGGTGCCGTTTTCACCAACGAAAAAGGTCACATTATCGGAAAATTCAATACCGTCCTCATGTTGCTTCAAATATTTTACACACGGAAGTTCCAAAAGGTAGGAATTTCTTGGAACATTTCCCACAAGAAAAAGTTTCCGAACGTACCTGTCCTCCATTACCTTATCCTTATTCCCTTAGCGCGGCAATCGTCTTTTACCTGTTCAACGGTCAGTTCCTTAAAGTGGAAAAGAGACGCCGCCAGAGCCGCCGAACAGTCGGTTTTCAGAAACGCGTCCGCAAAATCCCCAAGCTTTCCCGCGCCGCCGCTGGCTATTACGGGAATTTTCACCGTCTTGCATACCGCGTCCAGCATGGGAATGTCAAAGCCCTCCCGAACGCCGTCGGTATCAATTGAATTGAGACATATCTCCCCCGCGCCAAGCTGTTCGATCTGCTTTACCCAGTCTATAAGGTCAAGTTTCATGTCAATGCGCCCGCCGTTTATGTAGACCGTCCATTTGCCGTCCGAAACTTTTTTTGCGTCAATTCCGACGCAAATGCACTGTGAACCGAAAATATCCGCGCCTTCTTTTATAAGCGCAGGGTTCTGCACAGCCTGAGAGTTTACCGAAACCTTGTCCGCGCCTGCACGGAGCGTTTCACGGATATCGTCAACGGTCTTTATACCTCCGCCTACGGTAAGGGGAACAAAAACTTTTTTTGCGGTGTCCCGCACCACGTCAAGCATAACTCCTCTGCCCTCGTGAGAAGCAGTTATATCATAAAAAACTATCTCGTCCGCGCCCTGTAAATTGTATTCATAAGCACATTCAACGGGATCGCCAACTTCTTTTATACCTTGGAAATTCACGCCCTTTACAACTTTTCCGTCGCGAACGTCAAGACAGGGTATAATCCTTTTTGCAAGCATTTACTTTCCCTCCCCCGACAGCATAACGAAATTTTCAAGAATTTTCAAACCGGTCTTTCCGCTCTTTTCCGGGTGGAACTGTGCGCCGAAAACGGTTTTTCCGTCCGAAACAAGCGCCGGGACCTTATGTCCGTATTCGCAGTAAGCATATAAATTTTCATCATCGCAGAAAGCCTTATATGAGTGAACGAAGTAAACATATTCATCATCGGAAAGTCCGTTAAAAAGCGGACAGTCATGGTTTATCTCCAGTTTGTTCCAACCCATATGCGGAATAACAAGCTCAGGCTCGTTTATTTTATCCACATATCCGGGAATAAGTCCCAGACCGTTACATTCCTCAAATTCAAAGCCTTTGTCGAAAAGAAGCTGCATTCCCAGACAAATTCCCAGAAAAGGTTTTTTCTTGGCTTCTGTTTTAATTGTATCTACAAGTCCGCTGTCCGAGAGCATTTTCATTGCCCATGGAAACGCGCCTACTCCCGGCAGGATCACAGCGTCGGCGTTTCTGATGTCCGTTTCCGACTTTGTGAGAATGTTTTCATAGCCCAGATGATCGAGAGCGTTTTTCACGCTGAAAATATTTCCTGCGCCGTAATCAATTACCGCGATCATTATAACACTCCCTTTGTGGAAAGTATCTCATTTCCCGTAATTTCCTTTGCGTCTTTCAAAGCGTGTGCGGCAGCCTTGAAAAGCGCTTCGGCAATGTGGTGATCGTTTTTTCCGTATTCACTTTTCAGGTGAAGCGTAATTCCGGCATTGTATGCAAATGCACGGAAGAACTCTTCCGTAAGACAGGTGTCAAACTCTCCTATCCTGTCATCGCTGAAATCTGCATTAAAAACAAGGTAAGGACGTCCGCTTATGTCAATACTTGCAAAACCAAGTGCCTCGTCCATGGGAATGAATGCCGTTCCGTAACGCTTTATACCTTTCATATCGCCTATAGCCTGAGCGAAAGCCTTTCCCAGAACGATACCGGTATCTTCAACTGAATGATGTCCGTCAACGAACAGATCACCTTTTACTTTCAATGTAAGATCCATTCCGCCGTGAACGGCAAAAGCCGTAAGCATATGATCAAAAAATCCTATCCCGGTGGAAATATCCGTTTTTCCGCTGCCGTCCAGTTCAAGCATTACGGTAATATCGGTCTCCTTTGTCTTTCTTGTTATCTCCGCGTTTCTCAAAATTCATTCCTCCTCGATCTCTGTTAGTATCTCGTCAACTGCTGAAATTACCTCGTTGTTTTCTTCCGGACTTCCTGCAGTAATGCGGATATAGCTTCCAAGATAGCGTATCGCAATGGAACGTTCCAGAAGTTTATCGCAAATTTCCTTTCCGCAGGATGTCTTTATAAACACGAAATTCGTTACCGAATCAAATACTTTTTCTATGCGTGAATGTTTTTCTGCCAGTTCCAGACATTTTTCATGCAGATATTTCCTGCTTTCCACAATGTCTCCGCAAAGCCTTTCAAGAATTGATTTTTCAGAAAGAACGGTCTTGCATATGGTTTGTGATATCGTGTCGGTATTATATGGAGATTTTACGCTCCGCAAAGCTGTCGTAATGGTTTCTCCTGCAACGGCAAAACCCATTCGTATTCCTGCCAGACCCATAGCCTTTGAACAGGTCTTTAAAATTATCAGGTTGTCATAATTTTCCACTTCGCCCAGAATACTCTGATCCCAGAAATCCATATATGCTTCGTCGATTATCACCAGACAGGAAACATTTTTCAGCAGTCTGATAATTTCGGTTTTCGGAAGCCCTATAGAAGTAGGATTGCACGGATTTGAGAATATTACCGCTTTTATCTTATTTTCCTTGCAATAATTAATAACTTTCGGAATACTTATCTGCAAATTCGGCTCTTTCTGCATAGCTTCAACATTAAGCTCGTAAAGACTTCCATAAAATGCGTACATTGAAAAATCGGGAGAAAGCGTCAAGATCTTATCTCCCTTTTCAAGGAAACAGCCTGCGATTATGCTTATAAGCTCGTCCGAACCGTTTCCGGCAGTAACAAATTTTTCGGGAATATTGTAATATTCCGCAAAAGCCTTTATTGCTCCCGATGCCATAGGATCAGGATAGCGATTAAGAGAAATTTTCTTTATTTCCCCGGCAATTTTATCTCCCAGTTCATTATTTATATTATAGTATGATTCATTTGCGTCAAGCCTTATCCGATAATCTCCCTCAACAGGATCGTAAGGCTCTACTTTTTTTAGCTTTGAATTAAGTTCGTACATAAAAATTTCCTTTCAGGGATATCATTCAAATCTGACCTTTATTGCATTTGCGTGGGCGGTCAGGCCCTCTTTTTCGGCAATACATACAATGTCGTCTTTAGCGTCAAGAAGCGCCTGTTCGGTATAGTAAATAAAGCTCGAACGCTTTGTAAAGCTGTTAACCGACAGCGGAGAGAAAAATCTTGCCGTTCCGCTGGTGGGAAGAACGTGGTTAGGTCCGGCAAAATAATCTCCAAGCGGTTCTGGAGCGTACTTTCCAAGGAATACCGAACCTGCGTTGTCTATCTTGCCAATGTACATAAGCGGATTTTCCACCTGAAGCTCCAGATGTTCGGGAGCAAGCTCATTTGCAATTTCAATTGCACAGTCAATGCAGTCCGCAACAATTATTGCGCCGTAATCAGAAAGTGATTTTTCTATAATTTCCTTTCTTGAAAGGTTTTGCACCTGTCTTTCAAGTTCTGAAACAGTCTCGTCCGCGATCTTTTCACTTGTTGTAATAAGAATTGCCGAAGCAAGTTTGTCATGTTCAGCCTGTGACATAAGGTCAGCCGCAAGATATTTAGGGTCAGCAGTCTCGTCTGCAACTACAAGTATTTCACTGGGTCCTGCTATCATGTCAATATCGACCTTGCCGTAAAGAAGTTTTTTCGCCGTTGCAACAAAAATATTGCCCGGACCAACGATCTTGTCAACTTTCGGGATAGTTTCCGTTCCGTAAGCAAGTGCAGCAACAGCCTGTGCGCCGCCTGCAAGAAATACCCTGTCAACACCGCATATAGAAGCCGCAACAAGTATATCCTTGTTGGGAGTGCCGTCTTTAAGGGGCGGAGTTACCATTATAATTTCCTTAACACCTGCAATTTTAGCCGGAATAGCATTCATCAGCACGGAAGAAGGATATGCCGCCGTTCCTCCGGGAACATACAGACCCACTCTTTCCAGACCGCGTACACGCTGCCCGAGAATAACACCGTTGTCATGCGGATCAATAAATCCCTGCTCTTTCTGCCTGTGGTGGAACGCTGCGATATTTTCCATGGCGTCCAGAAGCGCATTTACAAAATCTTCGTCCGCTTCTTCAAGAGCGTCATGGATAACGTCAAGAGGAACTTCATAATACTGCGGAAGTTTCCCGTCAAATTTCAGTGTGTAGTCCTTGACAGCTTTGTCGCCGTTTTCACGGACATTTTCAATTATCTCGGAAACTATTTCGGAAATTTTCTTATCAGTCTCACCGTTTCTTTTTTCAACTTCTTTGAGAAAAGCAGCCTCAGCTTTTCCGTCGGCAATAATTTTTCTTATCATTTACAGAGCCTCCATTATTATAAATTATCTTCAATAAGCGTTATAAGCGATTCTATTTCCTGCTGACGCATTTTCAGGCTTACCCTGTTTACTATAAGTCTTGCAGATATTGGGGAAATATCTTCAAATACTTCAAGACCGTTCTCTCTTAGGGTCGTTCCTGTTTCAACAATATCTACTATAGCATCGGCAAGCCCTAACAGCGGAGCAAGTTCAACGCTTCCCTCTATTTTTACTATATCGACGTCCATTCCTTTCTTTTCAAAGAAAGTCCGCGAAACATTAGGATATTTTGTAGCAATAGTTTTTACGTTGTATCCGCTGTAAAAATCGCTGCCTTTCTTTCCTGCAAGAGCAAATTTGCACCGTCCGAAGCCAAGGTCGGCAATTTCAAAGAATTTGCCGTTCATCTCCATGATCGTGTCTTTTCCCACAACGCCCATATCACACACGCCGTTTTCAACGTAAGTTATAACGTCCGCGGCTTTTGCAAGAACAACTTCTATAGAATCTCCTACCGGAAGAATGAGCTTTCTGCCCTTATCGTGTACGGCAGAGCAGTCATACCCTATCTTTTCAAGAAGTCCTACCGTACCCTTTTCAAGTCTGCCCTTTGTAAGAGCTATACGCAGGGGTCTGTTTCCGTTTTCCATTAATCATTACCTCCTACGCATATTTCTTTGATCTCGCTGCCAACACATACAGCTTTATGTATATTCTTTTTAGCGGCATATGCAAGAGTTTCTTCCAAAGCAGAAAATACGGAAAATTCCGCAGTAATACCGTCTTTACGCAGTTTTCCTGCATATTCAACGGCTTTTATTTCATATCCGTCCTCACCGAAAACTATAACATCGGGGACAGGTGCGGAATATCCTGCCGATTGTCTGATAACTTTAGCCGCAGCGTCTATATTTACGGCAAATCCGGTCGCCGGAACGTCATATCCGAACTCCGCAAGAAGCTTATTGTATCGTCCGCCGGAAAGCACGGCGTCGCCGTATCCTTCAAGATATCCTTTTATCACTACTCCGGTATAATAATCCATTTTATTTACCAGACCAAGATCAACGGTTATCTTTCCGTTGTACCCAAGCGCTGTAAGACTGTTATATATTCCGCGCAGCTTGGAAATGATCTCCTTGCCGCCGTCAAACAATTTTTCCGCCTTTTCAAAGACTTCTTCACAGCCGAACAGTCTCGGAAGCGTTTTAAGCGCGTCGGTTATCTCATTTTTTCCGATACTGTCAAGAAGATCGTTCAAAGCAGGATAGTTCTTTACTTCGATAAGACTGCGTATCTGTTCGGTAGTTTCCTCATCGGTGCCGAGTTTTCCGACAAGAGCCTTGAAATAGCCGATATCGCCGAGCTCAAGGCGGAAGCTGTCGTTTTCCATTGAAGAAAGCACCTCTATAGCTCCTGTAAGAACTTCCAGATCGGCACGTTTTGAATCAGAACCGATAAGTTCTATGCCCATCTGATGTATCTCATCGCTTCTGCCGCGCATAGCAGGTTTATTCCGGTACACGTTCTGACAGTAGAAAAGTCTTAACGGCAGTTCCGCATCGCGGAGCCTTGTAGCGGCTACTCTGGCTATAGGCATTGTGGAATCAGGACGTACAACAAGTATTCTGCCTTTATTGTCGGTAAGTTTGTACATACTTTCCTGCGGAAAATAAACCGAGTTAAGATCAAAAACATCAAAAAATTCCAGTCCCGGTGTGACTATCTCGCAGTAACCCATTGATTTGAATATTTTAGATAATCTTTCCTCAAGTCCGCGCTGTATGGCACAGTCCTCGAAAAGCAGATCTTTTGTACCCTCAGGGGTAAGCAGGTCATAACGTTTCATTGATATCTCCCTTACAAATCATTTTACTTTATTGTAGTAAATTAGTATCATGGTATTATGATAACATATTATCTTAGCAATGTCAATACCTTTTTTTAAAAAAGTGACATCTGCGCAGATTTAGGCAGCGCGTCAAGCGCTCCGACGCTTTCAAGGGTTTCAATAACAGTTCCGGAAACTCCGCTTCTTTCCTGAAGTTCTTCAATGGAAAGAAGTTCCCCTTCTCTTACGGCGTCATATATGGCTTTTGCCGCATTTACTCCGACACCAGAAACAGCACAGAAAGGCATTCTGAGTTTTCCGTCCTCAATAACATAATTTTTTGCATCAGACTTGTATATGTCTATAGGAAGAAAGTCAAATCCTCTTGCCATCATTTCATTTACAAGCATAAGTGTTTCAAGTGTAGCATCTTCTTTTGCAGTCCGCTTATCCATGCTTTTTAGGCTGTCTATCTTGAATTTTACCGCAGCACGTCCCTGAATAGCTGTTTCGGAGTCAAAATCTTCACCGCGCACGGAAAAGATAGTAGCATAAAATGCAAGAGGCTCATACACCTTATACCAGCCCAGCTTCATAGCGGCAGTAACGTAAGCCGCAGCGTGCGCTTTAGGGAACATATATTTTATTTTCAGACAGCTGTCTATATACCATTGAGGAACATTATGCGCAAGCATATCCTGTTTCATCTCTTCGGTAAGCAGCTTGGGAGCATTTCCCTTACGGGTGATCTCCATTATTTTGAAAGACAGCTTGGGGTCAAGACCGTGGTAGATAAGGTATGTCATAATGCTGTCACGAGTACCGATAACCTCTGAGATCGTACATATGCCATTCTTGATAAGCTCCTGAGCATTGCCTGTCCATACGTCCGTTCCATGAGAAAGTCCGGAGACCTGAAGCAGGTCAGAAAATTTCTTTGGCTGGGCTTCGATAAGCATTCTGCGAACAAAGTTAGTGCCCATTTCAGGGATAGCAAGAGTTCCGGTCTCACAGTCGATATCTTCCGGAGTTACGCCAAGAGCCTCCGGAGAGGTACACAGACTGATGACTTTTTCATCTCCGGCAAAAATATCACTTGTTTTTATTCCCGTAAGATCTTCAAGATGCTTGTAAAGCGTAGGAACATCGTGTCCGAGTTCATCAAGTTTAAGAATAGTATCATGCAGCGAATGGAAGTCAAAGTGAGTAGTCGTGAATATCGAATCGGGATCGTCTGCCGGGTGCTGTACAGGCGTAAAATCATATACTTCAAACTTTGAAGGAACAACTACCATTCCTCCGGGGTGCTGGCTGGTAGTCCGCTTTACTCCGGTACAGCCTATGGACAGTCTGTTCATTTCGGCGTTGGAAACAGTCAGACCCTCGTCCTCAAGATAGCCCTTGACATAGCCGTAAGCAGTTTTATCGGCAACCGTACCGATAGTTCCCGCCTTGAATACATTGTCTTTTCCGAAAAGTTCCTCGGTATAAAGGTGAGCGTTCGTCTGATATTCTCCGGAAAAATTAAGGTCGATATCGGGAGCTTTGTCTCCGTCAAAGCCGAGAAAAGTTTCAAACGGGATATCATGTCCGTCGCGGATATAAGGAGTTCCGCATTTTTCACAGTTCTTTGGCGGCAGGTCAAATCCGGAACCTACAGAACCGTCTGTTATAAATTCGCTGTGCTTGCATTTTGGGCATACATAATGTGGCGGCAGAGGATTTACCTCAGATATGCCTGCCATAGACGCCACAAATGATGAACCTACAGAACCTCGCGAGCCTACCTGATATCCATGATCGTTAGAGTTTTTCACAAGTTTTTGCGCTATCATGTAAAGAACAGCAAATCCGTGCTTGATAATTGAAGTCAGTTCCCTGTCAAGACGTTTTGCCACAAGTTCCGGAACGGGATCGCCGTATATAGACTTGCATCGTTCCCATGAGATTCTTTGAAGATCTTCCTCGGAGCCGGGTATCTCCGGTGTAAATGTTCCCGGAGGAATAGGCACGATATCCGGATTTACCATATCTGCTATCTTATTTGTATTGGTAACTACCACTTCATAAGCCTTTTCTTTTCCCAGATAGGAAAATTCCTCCAGCATTTCATCGGTAGTCCGCAGGTACAAAAGCGTTCCGTCACCGGAATTTTTGAATTTCTGATATGTAAGTATTTTTCTGAATATAGCGTCAGACTTGTCCATAAAGTGGACGTCACAGGTAGCAACTACAGGTATTCCCAGTTCATCGCCGAGCTGAACTATTTTTCTGTTAAGATCTTGTAGATCCTCAACCGTTTTTATCTCCGGGTGATCTTCATCGTGTATAAGGAAAGCATTATTTGACGTAGGCTGTATTTCAAGATAATCATAAAAACGCGCTATATCCTTGAGAGTTTCCCAGGACTGACCGTCCTTGACGGCAGAAAAAAGTTCTCCCGCTTCGCAGGCGCTTCCTACTATAAGACCGTCTCTGTGCGCCATAAGCTCGGACATAGGTATGCGCGGATTTCTTTTGAAATATTTGATATTGCTGTACGAAATAAGTTTGTACAGATTTTTAAGTCCTATAGCGTCCTTAACAAGAATTATCTGATGATATGTATGCAGAGAACGGGGATCAACATTTTCAACGCATTTGTTTATAGCGCTGATACAGGCTATTCCGTGTTCTTCAGCAAGCCTTCCGGCAAGAACTATATATATCCTTGCAAGTATCTTGGCATCTTCGTCAGCGCGGTGATGATTGAACTCACCAAGTCCAAGCTCCTTGGCAACATTGTCCAGTTTGTGTTTTTTAAGATGCGGAAGCATACTCCTTGCCATTACGACCGTATCTATTACCGAAAAATCAAACTTTATACCGTATCGTTTGCAGGCAGCTCTTATAAAAGAACAGTCAAATCCTGCATTATGTGCAATAAGGACAGAAGAATCTCCGCAGAAATCTATAAATTTTTTTAAAGCATCTTCCTGACCGGGAGCACCGGCTACCATTTCGTCATTTATACCGGTAAGACCGGTTATTCTTTCGGGAATATGCCTGTCCGGATCTGCAAAGGTCTGAAAAGTATCAAGTATTTCCAGATTTCTGACTCTTACTGCGCCTATTTCTATTATACGGTCTGTCTGAGGACTAAATCCTGTTGTTTCAATATCGAAAACGATCATTTCATCATTTATTTGTTTATCCTCATATATTGTGACCGCTTTTTCGCAGTCATTTACCGAATAAGCCTCACAGCCGTATATTATCTTGAAATCTCCGCCGTTCTTGCGTATTTTTTTCACCGCATCCGCAGCTTCCGGAAAAGCCTGAACAACGCCATGATCGGTAATAGCAATTGCCTTGTGTCCCCACGAAAACGCCCTTTCCACAAGTTTTGCAGCCGGAGTTACAGCGTCCATGGCAGACATATTTGTATGCAGATGCAGCTCAACACGTTTTTCTTCCGCCTTATCCATACGTTCGGCTTTCTGCACCTGCATTATGTCGTTGGGTTTAAGGACAAATTCATTATCAAATGAATCAAAATCCACCCGTCCTTTTATAAGCACAGTGCCGTTCTTCTTAAAAGCAGCCAGACAGTTTTCTTCATCTGTGCTTTCAAAACTTTTGACTGATATAGAACCTGTATAGTCAGTAATTCCGACAGTTACCACACGCTTTTCACCGTTCTTAGTGCGTATCGTTTTGTCGGCATAACTGAAAACGTCTCCCCAGACCGTAACATTGCCCATTTTGGATCTTATATCCGAAATATTTGTTACAGGCGAATTTATGGCATGTCCTTTTATTACCTTTGCTCCGTCGGTCAGTATCGGCAGATCTTTAAAATCCACCGTCAAAACAGGAGACTGCGGAACGTCCTCAGGTATATTCGGAGCATTATTGCCCGGTATTTCCGGCGGAACATCATCAGGCACAGGCATTGAAGCAATGACATCTGCAATTCTTTCTTCATAATTATCCTGTGATCCGGCAGACTGACTGCCCTTTATTATTACCTTAACGTTTATTGAGAAAATTTCTCTTATAAGTTTTTCAAGTTCGATATCCACATTTGCCTTTTGAAGAACAGCTCCTCCGGAGCTTTTTATTTCGATATCGACCGTATTATCGGAAAATTTATATTCCGCTCCCTCAAAATATCCGTTTATAACGTATATTTTCTTCTTCAGCAAAGAAATGATATCGGGCATACACTTTTCATTAAAAAGAGAAGGGGCGTACCTGCAATTCAGTGTAAATACGTTCAGCACAAGCTCCTTTTTCATAGCCGCTTCAAAATCAAGGATACTCTCATGCTGCTGAATATGTTCAAAGGAAGCAAAAATATTCAGTTCTCTTGCTTCTTCCGAGCATGATATTTTAAGCAGTTCGCCCTTTCCTATTGAATTAGGTATAAAAGATATGTAATCGGAAAATAATTCCTTAATAAGCATTTTTCACCATTCCTACAGCTTTTCAATTTCTTCCATAAGCGCCGGCAGAATTTCATTTTCCGGTACTTTTCTGATTATCTCTCCTCTGCGGAACAAAACGGCGCAGCCGTCTCCTCCTGCGATACCGATATCCGCTTCACGGGCTTCACCGGGACCGTTCACAACGCAGCCCATAACGGCAACAGTTATATCTTTATTGATCCCTTGAAGCGCCTTCTCGGTCTTTTCTGCAAGAGAGATAAGATTTATTTTTGTTCTTCCGCAGGTAGGACAGGAAACAAACCGTATTCCTCTGCCCTTTCCTACAGCCGAAAGTATATCCTTTGCTGCATATATTTCCTCATACGGGTCAGCGGTAAGCGATACTCTTATGGTTTCGCCTATACCGTCCGCAAGGAGCGAACCTATCCCTACAGCAGATTTTATTATTCCCATTCGTTTTGTTCCTGCTTCGGTGACCCCGAGATGCAGAGGATAATCCGTCTTTTCAGCAATGATCCTGTATGCTTTTATCATCGTAGGAACATCTGAAGATTTTATAGAAATAACTATATTTCCGAAATTGCATCGTTCCAGTATCTCTGCATGGCCAAGCGCGCTCTCTGCCAGAGCCTCCGCTGTAGGAGAGCCGTATTTTGCAAGTATGTCCTTCTCCAATGAACCGGAATTTACGCCTATCCGTATAGGAATATTCTTTTCCGTACAGGCTTTCGCCACAAGTTTTACCTTTTCCATATCGCCGATATTTCCGGGATTTATCCTAATTTTGTCCACGCCTGCCGCTGCGCTTTCAAGCGCAAGCTTATAGTTGAAGTGTATATCTGCCACAAGAGGTATCCTTACAGCTTCTTTTATCGCAGGGATAAGCCTTACAGCGGCTTCATCAGGAATAGCCGCGCGGACTATTTCGCATCCTGCTTTTTCAAGAGCAACAGCCTGCCTTACGCTGCCCTCTATATCGGATGCAGGAACATTCAGCATAGACTGTATAAAAATATGTTTTCCGTCAAGAACACAGTTCCCGACCTTTACTGTGCGGATTTTTCGCATTTCGGCACTTTCCTTTCAGGAAATTATTTTATGAAAATATTCTTTACATCATTGAATGTGACGACCACCATAAGCATCATAAGCAGCGCAAACCCGACAAAATGTATCATTCCCTCCGTTTCCGCCTTTAATGCTTTTCGCCTTATTCCCTCTATTATAAGAAAAACGAGCCTTCCGCCGTCAAGAGCGGGTATGGGAAGAAGATTGAATATCCCTATATTTATCGTTACCAGCGTGGCTATATCAAGCAAAAAACTGATGTCAAATCCTGTTTCTTCCGCCACATCTCCTATAACGGTGACTATGCCTATAGGTCCCTGAAGATCGTTTATGCCGTATTTTCCGCGGATCATATCCGCAAGTGACATAAGAACTATTCTTCCATAGTATACGGAATTTTTGAAAGCATACGGAATTATATTTGCCGCTGTAACACGTTCTTTCTGGACTTTAAAATCATATATAAGAGTTTTTTTGCCTGTTTCTTCATCAGTTTTCATAGCAAAATGGACATTATCCAGTTTTATGGTCTTATCGCCGCGTTTTACAACAAAATCAATTATACCGTCCTCATCGTTTCCAAGCTGATAGGTTATATCCTTTACCGAAAATACTTTAACGCCGTTCACTTTGGTAATAACGTCATTGAGCTGTAATCCATAGCCGGGACTTACCGCATCGTCAGCAAAATATACTATTCTTGAAGAGACCGCTCCGCCGTCTGCAATTATCATAATTATTGACAGGATAAACCCAAGTATAAGGTTCATTACCGCACCGGCAGAGATGACCGCAATTTTTGCAAGTACAGGCTTTTTTCGGAAAGAATCAGGATCGTCATCATCAATATCCTCACCCATAGAACAAAATCCGCCTATAGGCAGCAAACGCAGAGTAAAAAGCGTTTCCCTTCCTTGTTTTTTGTAAATAACCGGACCCATTCCTATAGCAAATTCATCGACCTTTATCCCGCAGGCTTTTGCAACGATAAAATGCCCAAATTCATGTATAACGATTATCAGGCAGAAAAATAAAACTCCAAACAGTATCGAAAGCAGCGGAGCAGGGATATGCAGTCCATGCATTACACCGGTTTCTGTTTCAGAAACGGTTTTTTCAGCAATTTTCAAAAATAGCAGATTGTTCATAATACCTCACAAAACAAAGGAAACACCGTGCAGAGCAATAACATCTCCGCACTGTGTATCTGAAATCATTCAAATCGTTTTTGTACAAATTCTCTTGCCATTCTATCGGCTTTTTCTATATCCTCGTAACTGTCAGCAGACATATAGCCAAAAGCCGAAAGAGAATCTGAAACGGCTCTTCCAATGTCCAGAAATGAAATTTTCTTTTCAAGGAAAAGCCTTACGGCTTCTTCATTTACTGCATTTACTATGCACGGATAAGCTCCGTCGCGCTTGATAGCTTCAATGCAGCTCCTGAGGCAATCGAAGGTTTCATAATCGGGCTTTGCAAAAGTAAGCGTTCCGTAGTCTGTAAACGATAATGGCTTTACATCACATTCAAATCTTTCCGGATAAAGTATAGCATACTGAATCGGGATCTTCATATCCGGAACACCCATTTGTCCTATTACCGAGTTGTCGTTAAATTCTACCGCTGAATGAAGAACGCTTTCACGATTAACTACAATTTCAATATTTTCCGGAGCAACGTCAAAAAGCCAGTGGGCTTCGATAAATTCCAGTCCCTTATTCATCAGCGTTGCGGAATCTATAGTAATTTTATTTCCCATGCTCCAGTTAGGATGATCCAGAGCCTGTTCCACAGTAACATTCTCCAGATCCTTTTTTTTCTTTCCGAAAAACGGTCCTCCGGAAGCGGTGAGAATTATCTTTTTCATCTGTTCGTGCTTATTTCCCTGCAAGCACTGGAATATAGCGGAATGTTCGCTGTCTATCGGAAATATCCTTACACCCTTTCCTGCTGCTGACGACATAACGAGCTGTCCTCCGGCAACAAGCGTTTCCTTATTGGCAAGGGCAATATCCGTACCTGAATCAATAGCCGTAAGTGTCGGCAGAAGCCCAACCATTCCAACAACGGAATTGACAAACAGATCATGCTCTCCCGAAGCTGCGATACTGCATAAACCGTCCATTCCGGACAAAACCTTTATATCCGTATCTGCAAGCCTGCTTTTTATATCGGCGTATCTCGTCTTATCAAAAATACACACGGCGTTTACGGAAAATTCTCGTGCCTGAGCTTCCAGCAGCGAAGTATTGCTGTTGGCGGCAAGAGCATTTACTTTAATGCCGTGTTTTCTGCAAACATCTAAAGTCTGCGTACCTATAGAACCGGTCGAACCTATCAAAGAAATGGTTTTCATATTCCGAAGAACATTCCTTTCGCACATCAAACTTTTATACAAACATCAATTTCGTTTTCAGCCGGAGTTTCAAATATATCTTCAAACTTATGCATAAGGTTATCATCAATGTAATAAGCGTCGCTTTTTCCGTTCAGGACCAGATCATTTCTGTCCCTGAGCCGTTGTTTCCATGTTTCGCTGTTAATATCTATATAATGGATCTCACATTCGATACCAAGCGAAGCATAAAATTTTCTTGCATACTGTCTTTTTATTTTCGTCCAGAACCCCCAGTCAAGAATAACATTTGCTCCCGATCTGACTATGTCTGCGGACTTTTCAAACAATATTTTCTCCAGTGCGTTTACATAATCGTCATGCCTTTCACCGGCATACTGTCCGAACAAAGCAAGCATAAATTCATCAATTGAAAGTATCACCGCATTGTATTCCCTGCTCAATCTTTCGGCATATGTTGTTTTTCCGCTGCATATCTTTCCGCACGTCATTATTACCTTTGACATTATTTATAACCTCAAATGAACGGCGGAAAATGGCTAAGAACAAACAGCATATACGGTGCAACGAACAGAACGCTGTCAAACCTGTCCATAAGACCGCCGTGACCGGGCATTATATTTCCGAAATCCTTTATGCCGTACTGCCTTTTTATAAGAGATGCGGAAAGATCTCCTATTATTCCGAGAATACCGCATATAAATCCCATTGCAGCAAGGAAAACATAGCTTACTTCAAAATCGTATCCTCTGTAGCCCTGATACATATGATAGAAAAATGCGTACAGCACAAAAACTATCCCTACAGTGACAACTCCTCCAACAGCGCCTTCAACTGTTTTTTTAGGTGATATCTCAGGGCAAAGTTTTCTTTTTCCAAAGAAAGTACCTACAAAGTAAGCGCCTGAATCTCCGAGCCATGCGCCTGCAAGGCACAGTATAACATAACATATTCCGTGAAGATCATCAAGATTTTTCATTGAAATAAGGCAGCACATAGGCAAAGTGGAAAATATCGTTGCCGTTATCATGTAACTGATTTTTTCATAGCTGATAGATTTATGCAGCGCAATAAATCCTGCAAATAACAGAAGCGTGCAAAATCCGGAAAATATCCAGATAAATTCCATCGTATCAGTATATTCAACAAGAAACGGCGTTATGACTGCAAAAGCATAGCATACTGCACTGTGATATCTGAATTTTTTACAGTCTCCCGCTGAAAAAAGTTCATACATCATAATCACCGATATTGCTGCGACAGCAATATCGAACACCGGTGTATCGGACAGAAAAAGTATTCCTATTGCAACTGCTATCCCGACCACCGCAGAAATAATACGGGTCACCATTTAATAAACATCCTTTTAAATTATTGTGACATTATACTCCGCCGAAGCGTCTGCTGCGTGAAGCATAATCTTCAAGAGCCTTATCAAGCTCTTTTGCAGTAAAATCCGGCCAGAGAACATCTGTAAAATACAATTCCGAATATGCCGACTGCCATGTAAGAAAATTTGATATCCTTTTCTCGCCGCTCGGACGGATTATCAGATCTGCATCCGGGATACCTCCGGTGTAAAGCAGACTTGATATCAGGCTTTCATTGATATCGGAAGGCTTTATATCCTTTTCCAGCACCATTTCCGCCGCCGTTTTAGCAGCCCGTACGATCTCGTCCCTGCCCCCGTAATTCATGGCAAGCAGCATTGTCATTTCGTCAAAAACAGCAGAATCCCTTTCGATCTCTTCCATTCTGGTGCGAAGATCTTCACTAAAGGCGGATTTATCTCCAAGAAATATTATTCTTGTCTTATCCTTTTTGAAATCATCTGCTTCATTTAGATATTCGCCGAAAAGGCGCATTATCTCGTCTACTTCATCTTTCGGGCGCTTCCAGTTTTCGGTGGAAAATGCATAAAATGTAATATATTTTATGCCTATAGTCTTACAGTATCTGGCAATTTTTCTGAATGCCTTTGCGCCCTCACGATGTCCCATCTTCCGCGGCAGACCGCGTTTTACAGCCCACCTGCCGTTGCCGTCCATTATAAATCCTATGTGAACGGGCAGTTTTTCCTTATCAACAGCCATAAAGACTCCTTTGTCAGATAGACATGATCTCCTTTTCTTTATCAGCTATCGCAGCGTCAACGTTATCACAGAACTTATCGGTTAGCTTCTGGATATCTTTTTCCAGATTTTTCATGTCATCTTCAGTTATTTCGCTGTTTTTCTTCATGGTCTTGAATTTTTCCATAGTGTCACGTCTTACATTGCGGATAGTTACCTTAGCTTCTTCACCATATTTTTTTATCTGCTTTACAAGCTCGCGGCGGCGATCTTCTGTAGGCTGAGGGAATGCAAGTCTGATTACCGAGCCGTCGTTTGTCGGGGTAATGCCTATATCCGATGCAAGTATAGCCTTTTCAATAGGTTTGAGCTGTGTCTTATCCCACGGCTGAACAACAAGTATCCTTGCTTCGGAAACGGAAATCGCCGCCATTTGCTGAATGGGAGTAGGGGTTCCGTAATAATCCACAAGTATTCTGTCCAGAACAGCCGGATTAGCTCTTCCGGCTCTTACGGTAGAAAATTCATGTTCAAGGCTTTTCAGGCATTTTTCCATTTTGCTCTGTGCATTTGAGATCTGTTCATTCATAAAAATACTCCTATTCCCGACGTAAAAATTATAATTGGAGCGATACGGTACGCCGAAGCCGCAGCCCATAAATATACAAGCATTATCAGTGTCTGTCTATTACCAGTGTACCTACTTTTTTGCCGAAGCAGGCATCATAGATATTATCCGGGCGTTTAAGATCGAACACCAGTATCGGAATGTTATTATCCTTGCACATTGAAGCTGCTGTGCTGTCCATTACTGCAAGATTTTTCACAAGGATATCATTGAAGCTGAGCTCGTCAAATTTAACAGCGTCATCATATTTATTAGGATCCTTGTCATAAACGCCGTCTACCATAGTGGCTTTTAATACTATATCGGCTTCGATCTCGGCAGCCCGCAGCGTTGAAGCTGTATCTGTTGAAAAGAACGGGTTTCCGGTACCGCAGCCAAAAATAACGATCCTTCCTTTTTCAAGATGCCTTATAGCCTTGTTCCTTATATACGGTTCGGCAACCTGATGCATAGCAATAGCCGTCTGAACACGCACATCTGCTCCGAGGGATTCAAGTACGTCTGCCACAGCAAGAGCGTTCATAGTTGTTGCCAGCATACCGATATGATCCGCACGGGATCTGTCCATTGCACCGCTGGAGCGTCCCCTCCAGAAATTTCCTCCTCCGACTACTATTCCTACCTGTACTCCCGCATCGCTGCACTTTTTTATGCTTTCGCATATTTTCCCTATGACCGAGTAATCAAGTCCTATTTTTTTATCTCCTGCAAGAGCTTCACCGCTGAGTTTAAGTAAAATTCTTTTGTATACCGGCTGTTCAGACATACAGAGATCAATCCTTTCAATGTAAGAATATAAAAAGGTATCTAATTTATTTTACTACATTTTGGACAATATGTAAAGAGCAATTCTGAAAAAAATTATAAAAAACCATCTGTAAATTTACAAAAAACGGAAATCATCTGCTTTTTCAAGAAAAATCAAAATATTTTTTGAAAAAGCCTTGACAGCCCTTAAAATAAATGATATAATAATTAAGTCATTTATAAATGGCATAAATAAACGGCATGGAGAAGTCGCCTAGCCCGGTTTATGGCGCACGACTGGAACTCGTGTATGGGTTGATAGCTCATCGAGGGTTCGAATCCCTCCTTCTCCGCCAGAAAAAGACGTCCTCATATGAGAACGTCTTTTTATTATATCTGGTAACAGCCAACATCAACCGTAATATTTTGCTTCTCCGAAATATGCAGAAGCAGAAAACGGATAATACACGATATCTTCCGCATTTGCGCTGTAGATCAGATACTCCTTTTCATAGCACAGCGGAATGAACCGGTAATCGTTTATTATGGATAATTCCGCTCTGCTGATCATTTCAGTGCCGTCGGTAAGGCTGACGGCTGTTTTTATGCCGTTTACCGATGCCTCAAGTTCAGAGGAATAATATCCGGAAAACATATCATCTTCATAGAAATATTTCAGAAAATCATATGCGGAATTGTCCCCGCAGCTTGTTTCTATCAGAGCAATATCATAATTGCCCTCGGAAAGCTTTGCTTCGTACTCAGTTTGTGAAACGATCTCAACGCCGCAGTCAAACAACAGTTCATTTCTCCAGCGATCAGTAATGCTGTAAATAATACTGCTTCCCAAAAAGCTGTCCGGAACGGTGATCTTGATATTATTCAATGATTCCGCACCGACCGATCTAAGCGCATTTTCCCATATCATTGCCGCTTCCGGATCATATATTGACAATGTCCTGTCCGGAACTATATCACGGTAACTTTTTCCCTGTACGGATATGCCGCCGGGTATTATCCCAAAGGCCGCCGTAATACATTCCGGAAGATCCTGAGAATACGCTTCCCTGTTGACAGATCTGGCAAGAGCTTCACGAATCTGTTTATTTTGAAAATACGGTGAGTCCGGAGCAAATACAAGTCCTGCCGTTTTTATATCCCAAGAATTTGAATTATTATGAGACAGGAGCTTTTCATCGGCATTATCCGTGATATAACAGTCAATATCGTCATCGGCAAATGTATCAGCGTCGGCAGAAGCGTCTCCTGTGATAAAAAAGTTCAGGCTGTACGGATATACATATGTATTTTCGGAATATGTCTTATTTCTACGCATGATAATATAGTTGTCGTCCCAATATGGGTCAAAATTCCATTCATAAAGAAAAAATGCACCGTTTGAAGCACACTCATCGGCAGCCATTCCGTATCTTCCCTGCGTAGACGCAAAAAAATCACGGCTGCAAGGCATTGCGGCAGACTTTGTAAGAAGTGACAAAAAATCAAAATACGGATATTCAAGGGTAAATTCCACCGTAAGATCGTCCAGAGCCTTTACGCCAAGCTCATTTACCGGAAGAATACCGTTAAGCACGGCTTTGCCATTTTTTATGCACATATAATCTTCACTGTAAGGCGAAGCGGTTTCGGGATCAAATATCCTTTGAAATGCAAATACGAAATCGTCCGCTGTCACATAACTGGAAAAATCTGCTTTGCTTTCCCATTTGCGGTCATTCCTGAGATAAAATGTATATACAAGCCCGTCATCGGACATTTCAAATCTTTCCGCAGCCGCAGGAACTATACCTCCCGAAGAGGATATTCTTAACAGTCCTTCCATCATATTTGAAATTACCATGATCGACTCATTGTCAGCAGCAAGCTGCGGATCAAGATTTGACGGGTTATTTTCTATGTTCATACTAAAAGTATGCCCTGAACCGTCATCTTCACTGCATGAAGTCAGGATCAGCGATAATATCATAAAAAAAACAAATGCTATATTATGTATAAATGATCTTTTTCCCAAGGCAGGTTCTCCTTTGTAATCATTTTCAGGACCTTTCCGTATAGAAGATCTGAAAAATCATTTCCTGTACGGATCGGTTTTATACTAATATAGCATTTTTTTAATTGATTTTCAAGTGTTATATTTCAGTTTCAACAGCTTTTTTCTGCTGAAGGCTCTTTTTTACGTCAATTATCCGCTGATTTGAGCTTCCTCTGAACTTTAAAAGGATATTTCTCTTGTCAAGTTCAAAAGGACCGTCAATGAGGTAATCAGTTACAGAAAGAAGTTTCCCGTAACAATTTTCATCATTGGAATGTTCAATAAGATACTCAAAAGTGTAGCCTGTATATGTAATAACATTCATTCCGAGTTTTTTCACTTCCAGACCCAGTTCATAAAGTTGTTTTGCCTGGCAGAACGGCTCTCCGCCGCTGTATGTTACTCCGTCAAGCAGCGGATCGCTTTTGAGCATATCAAGCAGACTTTCAAGAGTAACATCATTTCCGCCTTCAAAATCATGGGTCTGCGGATTATGACAGCCTTTGCAATGATGAGGACAGCCCTGCGTGAATATAGCAAGCCTGAGTCCCGGACCGTCTACAATGGAATCGTTGACGGTCCCGGCAATTCTCAATGTATCCGAAAGCATACTCTGCACCTCTCATACGCTGTGCTTTACTCTGTCCTTGACTTCGGCAAGTTTAGCATCATTGAATCTGTCAAGTGTTCCTACAAGATATCCGGTGATTCTTCTTATACGTTCAAAGCCGTATCCATTATCACCCTCGTGGCGTCCGCATTTAGGACAGGTATCACCGATTATTCCGGTATATCCGCAGCACGGGTCACGGTCAACAGGGTGATTTATTGAGCCGTAGCCTATTCCCGATTCTTTCATGCAGCGAACGATCTTTTCAAAAGCTGAAAGATTGTTCAGCGGATCGCCGTCAAGCTCAACATAGCTTATATGACCTGCATTTGTAAGCTCGTGATAAGGAGCTTCGATCTTTATCTTGTCAAACGCATTGATATGATAATATACAGGTACATGGAAAGAATTGGTATAGTAATCCCTGTCGGTAACGCCCTTTATCTCGCCATAAAGTTTCTTGTCTATGCGGACAAATCTTCCGGACAGACCTTCTGCCGGAGTAGCAAGAAGAGTATAATTCATTCCGGAACGCTTTGTTTCTTCGTCCATACGGGCACGCATACGGGTAACTATTTCAAGACCGAGCTTTCTTGCTTCTTCGTCCTCGCCGTGATGTTTTCCGATAAGAGCTTTAAGACATTCTGCAAGACCTATAAATCCCATGGAAAGAGTACCGTGCTTGAGGACCTCTCCCACCTTATCGTTAGGACCGAGCTTGTCCGAATCTATCCATATTCCCTGTCCCATGAGGAACGGGAAATTCCTTACAGTCTTTTCAGCCTGTATCCTATAACGAGCCATAAGCTGCTCGCAGACAAGATCCATAAGTTCTTCAAGGCTGTCGAAGAACGCGCCTACATTATGATTTGCATTGATCGCAAGACGAGGAAGATTTATAGATGTAAAGCTGAGATTTCCTCTGCCTGTAACGATCTCTCTTGTAGGATCATAAGCGTTTCCTATAACTCTTGTACGGCAGCCCATATAAGCAACTTCCGTATTATAATCGCCGGGCTTGTAATATTTAAGGTTGAACGGAGCATCAATGAACGAAAAGTTCGGGAAAAGTCTCTTAGCTGAAACTCTGCACGCCAGCTTGAACATATCATAGTTGGGATCTTCCGGGTTGTAGTTTATACCCTCTTTTATCTTGAAGATATGTATCGGGAAAATAGGCGTTTCACCGTTTCCAAGACCTGCTTCATGAGCGAGCAGAACGTTCTTTATTACCATTCTTCCTTCGGTGGAAGTATCAAGTCCGTAATTTATGGAGCTGAACGGTACCTGCGCACCGGCGCGGCTGTTCATGGTATTCAGATTATGGATAAGCGCTTCCATAGCCTGATATGTTCTTCTGTCAACTTCTTTGGTAGTATTTTTAACGGTATATTCCTGTATACGCTTTGCCGTATCCGGATCAACATAACCGCACAGCTTTTCAAACTCTATTTCTTTGTAACCGTTATTATTGTCGAGAATAGGATAAATACCCTTTTCATCGTAAATTTCCTGAGCGATCCTGTCGCTTATCTCCTGACCTTCATCGAGCTTTGCTATCATTTCAAGGCAGCGTGCAATATTATATGAATATTGTTTGCGGTAGGTCTTTTTAACGCCTTCCGCCATAGCGTACTCAAAATTCGGTATGCTCTGACCGCCGTGCTGATCGTTCTGGTCTGATTGGATAGCTATGCAGGCAAGAGCGGAATAACTGTATATATCATTCGGTTCGCGGAGAAATCCGTGACCGGTGGAAAAACCGTTCTTGAAAAGTTTTATAAGATCTATCTGACAGCAAGTTGTAGTAAGTGTAAGATAATCAAGATCATGTATATGTATATCGCCGTTTTTATGCGCTTTTGCGTGCTTAGGATCAAGAACATACATTTCATAGAACTGCTTTGCACCCTCGGAACCGTATTTCAGCATAGTTCCCATTGCAGTATCAGCATTGATATTTGCATTTTCACGCTTAATGTCGCTGTCCTTGGCAGGCTTGAAGGTAAGATCCTCATATATCTTCATCAGCTTGGTGTTCATTTCTCTCGCCCTTGTACGTTCGGAGCGATAAAGAATGTAGGATTTTGCAGTCCTTGCATGACCTTCTTCCATAAGGACTTTTTCTACCATATCCTGTACCTGTTCAACAGTAGGTATACACTTTCCGTACTTTATCTCTACTGCATCACATACTTTATCAGCAAGTTCAAGTGATGTATTATAGTCACTTCCGCCTACCGACTGGGCAGCCTTAAAAATAGCCTGCGCGATTTTTTCAATATTGAACGTTACTACTCTGCCGTCTCTTTTTCTTATCTGAGTTATCATAAATACAACCTCCCGAATGTTCCTGAATACAATATATTGTGGTGTAGCTCTTACAAAATACAAGTATATAGTATTTGAGACTTCTTGTCAATAGTTATCCGAAAAGGTTTCCGTAAAAAAAGAAGGCATTATTTTGTGCAACATTTCCCTGTAAGGAACGGGCTTTACATTTATGAAGCAAAATTTTTGCATGCAAGAAAATTGCTTTACATTATGACAACATCAGCGCATATTCCTCCGCCATTAGCGTCTGTGAGCTTTACAAGCACCGTTATCTCATTTTCTCCCGGAGGAACAGCCGCATCAAATGTCATTCCCCAGCCGTTTTTACAGCTTCCGGCAAGTTTCCCTGAAACATATATTTCACATTCTCCCCAAAGATTGCGGAAATGTAAAGCAGGCAGCCTGCCGTTTATCTTGTCAGGAACGGTAACATCAGCCCTGAACATCACATATTTGCCACAATGTCCGACAGTGCTGGCGTGCGCACTATTTTCCGGTGAAAACGGCTGCCATGAGTTCATATCACTGTCAGCCGTAGCGGTATCAGGAGCAGGACGTTCATCGTATAACGGGCTGATCCTCCACACAGGAATATACAGCTCCTGCACCGAAGGAACAAAAACGGTTTCCGGTCTTGACCTTACCGGTATAGTCACCCTTACCTGCTTCATATCTCCGGTTTTTGCCTTAACAAGAACATTCTCCGCTTTTTCATCAGCAGATACTATTACCATTGCTTTTCCTGCAAACAGACTGCGCTTTTTTCCTTTGAAATCCTCATGACAGTTAGGATCACCATTTCCTGTGCCAATAATTTTTCCGCCGCTTATGGTGAATTTTATCTCATTGTTACTGTCCGGAACTACATTTCCGTTTTCATCTGCCATATAAGCTATTACGGGAATAGTCTCCGTATGTTCATCGAAACATTCAAAACAAGGTGCAAGAACGATCTTTGACGGCTGTAAAGCAGTTTCCTTAACGCATGATACAGATTCCTGTCCGCCGTTGTATCCTACGAGTTTCAGCTCCCCTTTTTCAAATACAACGTTCCATATATGCTGCTTATATTTATCAACAGAAACCCGTCCGCAGGACTTACCGTTCAGGAACAATTCTGCTTCTTCACAGTTTGTACAGCACATTACCTTTACATTTTCTCCTGCCGTAAAGTTCCAGCTGTCGGGAAGTATTGCAGCATACGGTTCCTCGCTCCATAATGCTTTCGTCAGATAATATCCGCCCTTTTCAAATCCGCAGGTATCCATCATTCCAAAGAAGCTGGAAACACTTGGATAAATATGCGGAGTTGGCTCTCCAAGATAATCAAAGCCTGTCCACATAAAAGCGCCCATAATAAAATCGCGCTGATCCACAACCTGCCATGTATCGCGTATTGAATTGCCCCAATCGGAAATATCCTCATCGTAGCAGGAAAATGTATGTTTTTCATAATCTGTCTCGGTACAGCCCCTTGTCTGGAACGATGAAGTCGTTTCCGTTGCAATTATAGGCATAGACGGATATTTCCTGTGAACATCATCATAAATATAAGTCTGGTAATTGACCCCTGATATATCAAGAAAACCGCCGACACCTTTATCTTCAAGAACTCCGCCGTTCATAGCACCGGTAACAAATCTTGTATCATCAAGGCGGCGTATTTCTTCCAGCATATGTAAGGAGATATTCCGTCCTTGTTCAGTGGATTCAAGAGGTTCTTCATTAAAAATCGAATAAAAAACCACAGACGGGTGGTTTCTGTCGCGCTTTACCATTGTACGGAGCTGCTCAAGACATTCTTCCGAAGATTCAAAATTGCGGTTTTCGTCTATAAGGATCATTCCGAGCCTGTCACATAGGTCTACCAAAGCATTAGGAGCCATTCCATGAGCGCTTCGGTAAGCATTGCAGCCCATAGATTTAAGACGCATTATCTTATATGCCCATATACTTTCCGAAACGGCAGTGCCTACACCTGCAAAATCCTGATGATTGCACGTTCCGTGAAGTTTTACATTTCTGCCATTAAGGAAAAATCCTTTTTCGGGATCGGCTGTTATCGTTCTGAAGCCAAAAGAGGAAGTAATACTGTCTGTAAGCTCTCCGGAGGAATACAGCTTTGAAGTCATAATGTAAAGATACGGATCATCAATATCCCATAAATGAGGAGACTCGATCACAGCGGAAAGTCCGTCAAATTCAAGGACGGTATTGCCGTCCATATCTTTTATCGTCTTTTTTACGGAAAATTCTCCGTTTCTGGAATTTTTTGCCGAAATAGTTCCGCTTACTGATACCTGCCACCTGTTTTCGTCAAGTTTTTCACATAGAATGTATGGTTCTTCCGCAAAATGGATCTCCGGAATTATATGCAGCCACACGGGACGGTAAATTCCTGCGCCCTCGTACCACCAGCCTTCAAACGCTTTTCCGTTCACATATACCGCAATAATATTGGGCGCTCCGCCGAATTTTATCCTGTCGGTAACATCAACGCTGAATCCTGTATATCCGGAAAAATTCCTTTTTGCCACCGAACCGTTAAAATAAACCACCGCTTCCGTCGCCACGCCTTCAAATTCGATCACAAAACGTTTTCCGCGGTATTGTTCATCAACTGCAAACGTCTTTCTGTACCAAGCATTTCCGCGGGGCTTGTAGCCCCAATCGGCAGCTCCGTTTTTGTCGTTTGCCTGTTCTATCATATAATCATGAGGAATATCCAGAATACGCCATTTTGAAGCGTTAAAAAGCGGATCGGGCGGTCCGTTTTTAGCTCCTGCCTTTGCCGTACCATATATCTCTCCGTGAGAAACAAATTTCTTTTCAGGAAGATCCCCTAAATAAAAGGACCAATCCTTATCAAGTGACAGTTTTTTTCTTAATTCCATTTTAAAGATCCTTTCATATAGCCTGTTTTGTTATTATCCTGCACAGTCTTACGATAGCCGACACGGCAAACACTCCCATTGCTATAGAACCGGCTATACCCACAGCTTCCGCAAATTGATGAGAAAAGCTCTCAATGTCCCCTCCTACAAGAGTTATCATTGTATTATACATATATCCTCCCGGAACAAGAGGGATTATTCCTATAACAAGGTACATATTTACCGGAACGTGTACCCTTCTTGCCATTAATTCCGAATAGACAGACACAGCCGCAGCAGCAAAAAAGTAACATAACATCTGCCCCATGCCGCTCACTTCAAAGCAGGTGAAAATAAGCTGAGTCAGCATTGCTCCTATTCCTGCCGCAAGCATATGCCTGAACCTAATATTGAACTGCACTCCAAAGGCTATTGAAGCAATCAGGCTGTAAATGCAGGGAAGAAGCATATCCTTTACAATATCCATATATCGTCTCTCCTATATCATACTTACCAGCGCAATAGATGAAGCAGCGCCTACAGCCATTCCCACCGCAACAAGTATCGCTTCCGTAAGAGTATACATTCCTGCAAGAAAATCTCCGGCAATAAAATCACGCATACAGTTAGTAAGAGTAACTCCGGGAACAAGGTTCATTGACGCACCTATGATTATCTTGTCAAAGCTGTCCGTAAGTCCGGCTTTTGAAACAAGAACTGCCATTGCAGCTATTACTACCGAACCGATAACGCTTTGGAAAAATACGCTCGGCTTTACCTTGTTGACAAATATGGACACGGCAAAAACTGCCATTGATATAAGTCCGGCAAAAAGAGCGTCAAACGGTGTTCCGCCAAAGAATAATGAAAATGTCGCTCCGACAACGGCATAGCTCATCAGTCTTACCGGATAACCGTATACTTTCCTTTCACCTATCTCGCGGATATGCCTGTTTATGGTCTCAACGTCCGGTTTTTCAACACAAATATATCGTGAAAGATTGTTCAGCTTATCCACGCGGTCAAGATTAGTTCCGCGGACCGATATCCTTACCGTCTGAGTGAGCGGCGCTTCATTTCCGTCGTTTACCGTTATTATAAGACTTGCGGGAATGGCAAAGACCTCTATTTTCTTTTCGCCGCCGGAATTTCTTCCGGAAAATCCGTAAACGGCAGCAATACGGTAAATGCTGTCCTCAACGCGGTATATCTCAGCGCCGTATTCTATAAGCATACTTCCTATGCCGGAGGTTATCTGCAAAAGTTCTTTTGCTGTAATTTCCATAATATATGACCCTTTACAAAATAAATCCGCCGTCTATCGACAGCACCTGTCCTGTTATAAATGAAGCATTTTCGGACGCAAGAAACAATATTGCTTCCGCGACATCTTCCGGAGTGCCTATTCTTCCCACAGGTGTATTTTCTTTCAGGCAAGCCATATCCTCACATGAAAGGTGACGGTTCATATCCGTATCTATAACTCCCGGAGCAATGCAGTTTACGGTTATGCCGGACAGTCCCTCTTCCTTTGCAAGAGCCTTTGTGAAACCTATAATAGCTGCTTTTGAAGCTGAATAATGCACTTCGCAGGACGCTCCGGAGATCCCCCACATGGAAGAAATATTGATTATCCGTCCGTATTTTGAATGTATCATATCCGGCAGTACAGCCTGTGTGCAGTTATATGCACCCTTAACGTTTACAGCAAACATTCTGTCCCACATTTCCTCGGAAATATCGGTGAACAAAGCCTGTTCCGCAATTCCGGTGTTATTCACAAGAACGCTGATGTTCCCCATAGTTTTTCTTATTTTGCTCACTATTTCGTCTACCTGTGAACGTAAGGAGATGTCCGCTTGGAAAGCAGCCGCGTTCACGCCGTAATTTTTCAGCTCCAAGCACAGATCTTCGGCAGCTTCCGCAGAATTATTATAATTTACCGCAACGTCATATCCTGCTTTGGCAAATGCAATTGCAGCTGCTTTTCCTATTCCGCGTGACGCTCCGGTTATAAGCGCAATTTTATTCACAATATCACCTCCGGGACCTAAATAAAATTACATATATTATACCACAAATCATATATAGTGTCAAGGCTGAATGACGTTCATAAAAAATTTACATTGTAGTACTACAATAGATATTGGACAAAATTAAGAAAGAAATAGTAGAGAGATAGACGAAAATCTGATAGAATAAA
>CANQXX010000024.1 GCA_947627905.1 uncultured Clostridia bacterium | reverse complement strand
TTGCCATAACAATACCTCCTATGGTTTCTATTATACCATAGGAGGTCTTTTTTGTCACTGTTCTTTTTTACTGGTTCAGTTCACAGCATAGGCGGGATTTTTTTATTACAAAATAAATTATTTGGCAAAATGGGCATAGTTATCCCCTTTAAAAGGGATAACGTGATTATTCTTTATTTTCGGGTAAATATTCAGCTACCCTGTCCATTATCGCCCGGCGCAGGAAGCCGTTCATCGGTTCGCCCGACAGCTCAACCGCCTTTTTCAGTGCTTCATATTCTGCCATTTTCAGCTTTACGGATTGATATTTGAAATGTGTCTGATCGTGCTTTTTGTTTGCCGCCATTTGTGCCTTTGATACTGCCATAAGACCACCTCCATGACTATATTATACAGCTTTTTATTATAGTTACAACGTATAAAATGCACAAATTATACGTTGTAACTTTGTTAAAAATGACCGTTGACATATGCGTTATAACGTGATGTAATATAATTACAGTAAAGGAAAGGGGGTGGTAAAAATGGACAAAATAAAAAAGCTTGAAAAGCTGGTAGCACAGCTAATCAAGCTCATAGGTAAAGTAATTGAACTAATTGGGGAGATTACTTTACTGGTCTTAGCAATAAAGACAATCGTTGACTTGTTCTAAGCTAAGAGTTACCGAGGGGGCGCAAGCCCCTTACGGTAACATCATTATAACACACTTTAACGGAGGTGTCAAGATGTTTAAAGAAATAATAAAACTGGTGGGAAAAATAATTCTACTGCTTGTACTTGTTGCCGTGATCGTGTTCGGCATGATCGGGCTGGTAAATGGTCTTTTGGCGTAAAAAGTCCCCGCTTCGGATCGCACCGGAGCGGGATTTTTTATTTATATGATTATACATTGATACAATGCAAAAATCAATATGCAAAATATAGAAAAATCAACGAAACATTTGTTTAATTTAACGATTGACATTATAGAACATCTGTTCTATAATGATTTATACAGAATTGACTATACGGAATGAGGTGTGCGTGTGAAGAAAGCAGATTTTATACACAAATACCTTAATCTGTCAAGTCAAGATCAGGAACAAATCAAAAAAGCTATTTTTTCTTTTCAAACTGGGCAAACATATTGTCGATCAGCTCCCGCTGCTCCGGAGACAGCTTCTGATAACGCTCATAAAGTTCCTCCGCCTCTGGACGAAGTTTAAATTTGCTTTCGTCAAACAAATATGAAACAAGTATATTAAGTTCACTTTCAGATAAACTTGTTTTTCCGTTTTTCCATTCTGTTATTTTTCCTCGATAACCACCAATTAAATTATTTAGAAATTTTTGGCTTACTCCTGTTTCATCAATTCGTTTCAAAATTTCTTCTTTTGTTTTTACACACATTTTATTCAACTCCTATTGACTTCTGACAAAAATCAGAGTATAATATAATTATAGCAAATATGCTGAAATACATTCTGTTTTATCGGCTCACCAGATGTACTTTTAATTATAATGTTATGGTGCGCTTGTAGACTGCCGTCCATGGACAGCCTACAAAGCCGCAGATGTACAAAAGCTTATCGCCTTTTTTCATTTGGAATTTGTTGTTTTCAACGTATATTTTATATGATAATGAATTGTAGTGCTTTTTGCTAAGCTGCATTTTTATCATCCTTCCTCTTGAAAAGGTGAGCCGATAAAGCAGACTGTATGAAAATCTGAAATATGAAAAGTGGGTGACATTTATGAGTTTAAGCAAATTACCTTTGTATGGTGGAAATATAAGGTGTTTATCCGATGATGACAGGCGAGAAATAATTATTCCTGTTGACAATATGGCAGAATATCAAGAACTTATTGAAACAGCTCAAAGGCAGCTTAATGACCTTAAATTAACTTTGGAGAAGTTAAAATCATTTGAAGTGAAAATGAAAATTACTTTTTAGTTATTTTCAAAGCTTCGTCTGTTTGTAGTTCCATTGTGATGTAATTAACAGAAAGATCAAGCAGTATTTTTAGATCTTCAATGCCTTTCCCTATATGTTTCTTTTTATAATGTGTTTGATCATTTCCAAGCCAGACAGTTCTTTCTACTATACCAGAAATTCTTGGATTAAGTATATATTTCGTAACACATTTCGCAAGCGGCATATCTTCAATATCATTTTTTTCATTTGGCGCAATGCTTATCGCATAATCTTTGATCAGAAATTCTAACGCCTTTCTATATCCGACACCGGCAACTTCA
Organism: uncultured Clostridia bacterium; assembly: GCA_947627905.1. GTDB lineage: Bacteria > Bacillota > Clostridia > Oscillospirales > Ruminococcaceae > RGIG8773. Next base: position 26,606 of record CANQXX010000024.1, on the reverse strand, counting down.
TATAAGCCATTACATTCAGCATTCAAAGATTCATTATAAATTTTAACAAATGACGGAGACAAGTTTTTAATTCCCTTATAAAAATTAGGTTCTTCAGCAAATTGAGGAAAAGAAATTTCTAAAGTTGTATCGCAATTTATATCTTCATGAATGCAATATCTTGATATTGACGGAGATTTGCAACTATGACAATACCAAATCACATAAAGATATTCATATTGTCTATCATAAGAATAAGTATACAAAGCATCTACAACACTTGGCTGCCACGCCACATGGCAGCATGGACATATATTCGGAGTTTCAATTTTAAATGTGTTTTCTATACCTGACTTATCACTATAGCATTTTGCATCTACAGAATAATTCATGTTTACCCTCCTCCCCTTGCTTAACCGCAAGGGATTTTTTTATTTTCTTCAAAATAGCATTTTACACAAGATTATCTCGTCTAAGATATACAACATAAACAATTTTCTGATAATAATCAGAAAATATATTGACTTCTGATTATTATCAGTATATAATATAATTAACGCAATAAAATTGATAAAGCAAGACCACATGGTTTTGGCGTTGAGTTTGTATATTTTGTTTTTGTGGTGATTACATAATAGCACAATCCGCGTAATATGTCAAGATTGTTGCGTTTGATTTTGGAAATCTTACAAAAAAAGTTTTTTATTGAAAAGGTGGTGGAAACATGGTATTCAGGCTGAAAAGCAGGCTCGCGGATCTGGGGAAGAAACAGTATGACCTTATTCCGGAGCTTGCGGAAATGGGGTTCAAAGTGAACCCTACGGAGCTGTCTCAGGCGGTCAACGGAACAAACCAACAGCCAAAAATTGAAAAGGTCGCTTCGGCTTGCAACGAGATCGTGACACGTTGGGAAAAGGAAAGAGCATAACGAAAGGAAGGTGAACAAATTGAGTTCATCAATACTACTTTTGGCATTTTCAATATTAAGTTTGGCTTTGGCAATAACAAGCTTAATATTGCAGTACATAAGAACACGTAGGAAATAAAGAAAGGCAGGTGAACATCTATGAAACCATATTCAAAGTTAAGAGGACGCATGGCGGAAATGGATATACCAAACTACGCCTTGGCGAACTTCCTCAACGTAAGTACTGCATATGTTTCGTCGCGCATGACGAATCGCTACAGCTGGACCATTGAAGAAGTATACAAAATAATGGACCTGTTAATGATACCGCAGGAAGAGCTGTTTGAATACTTTCCAAAGGACGGCGGAACAAAGCCGAAAAGAGAAAATAAACATATCAGCATAAGCGCATGAAATGAAAGGACGTGAAAAACAATGCTATGGATGATTATATCGCCTTGGCTGTTGGCGGCAGTGATCGCTGCTCTTACATTGCAGATCGTGGAGAGTATCACTCTTATTTTCACCGATCCGGGCACGCCGGAAGAGGAAGCAGAAGATGAACGTATACATAGACGTTCCTGAAAGAGGAGGAAATAGTATGGCAATAGAATGCAAAGAAAAAGAGCCTGCGCCGGCTGCCACCGGAACAAGCTCAACAAATCCCACATCAAAGGATTCTACCGATAGTATATCAGAAAAAGCGGAAAATGTCAAGGGAAAAATTCCGCGGGCGGTCATGGACGCACTTAACGAGGAGATTTTTACGCTGCAAGAATATATTGATGAGGACAAAAGGAACATTCAATATTTGCAGAAAAGGATCGACGATATTGAAAATTTTATAGAGCAGTTCGGAGGTGCGGACAATGACTGAAAAACAGAAACGATTTCTGGAAGAATGCAAAATCGTTACAATAAGTAATAAAATTACCGACCGTTTTGTAAAAGCCGCAGCTGCAAGAATGGAAGAGATCAGCGGCATGGCTCTTGCTGTAAATAATCCTGTTGATACATTTGAACAGCCGCTTATGGCAGCAGCTTTCAAAATTCTTGCCGACTCAATGTATAACGCGCTTAGTGCCACAGGGCAAAATGTTTGTGATACTTTTACGGAACTATGTGAGCAGGTACTGTTTTTTGTGCAGGAAGAAAGCAAGGAGGACGAATAAAAATGAAATACGCCGTTTCAATGGTCGAATTAACGCCGCAGTTGATATTCGTTTTTTCACAGCTTGTAAATTCAACTGACGGAGAGCGCGAGGAGATCCTCGAAAAATATATTGAATCATGCAAGCTGCTTACGGAGTTCACAAAGTTTTTAAAAGACAAACACGGATACATACATGGCGATCCTATTCCGAAAAACGATTTCACGCCGTCTCCGAAATATTGTCATTATCGGCCTGAAAGTATAACGATAAATTTTGACTATGAGATCAACAATAAAAAAGATACTACCCTTGTTATGACATGGAGCCAAGCGGCACGCTTTATTTGCGACCACAAGAAAATTTTTGAGGAACAGGAAGAAATTTCTGCTGAACAGAATAAAGAAGTTTCCATTGAAAAACACCATGACCTTCTTGTTGGTATTCTCCGCGAAATCATTTCACGTCCGCAGAAAAAGCAGAAACTTATGAAACTCTGTGAAGAAAGCCGTGCGGAAGATGTGCTGACATGGGTAAACGATGAAGATAATATTTATGATGAAAATGATATTGAGGTCAGCGGAACAAAGTACGACATTGTATTCTATGGTGGTGATAACATAATAAATATCACATATTCGGACAGCTGGAACGTTGTAGCTGAATTTTCATGTCAAGAACTTGCCGATTTCATTCTTGAAAATTACAAAGAAATTTTTGAACTCACGGATCAGAAAGAACCACCCACCGCTTTTTCCGAAACATTTAATTATGCGGTTTTGTCCGCAGAGCTGGGCGGTTATCTGAAACAGAAAGAACAGCAGCTGAAAAATGAGTATATGAATTTCACGGCAAACTGCGGTGCGATCTTCGCAGAAGCTCAGGAGCGGCTTGCGGGCAGCAATCAGTATGACGGGCTTTTTGAAAAGTGGATAGTTTCAATGGGATTCAAAAAAGATACAGTATACCGAATGATTAATATCCACAAATTTTGCTCTTCGCAAATTGCGACGAGCAGACAGGAAGAAATTTTTGAAAGTTTGTCAAAATCCTTGCAGTATGAGATTGCAAAGCCTTCCGCGCCGAAAGAGCTTGTTGACAAGGTAATGAGCGGAGATATTACCACGCATAAGGATTATATTGCGCTTAAAAAGCAGCTTGACGAGGCGGTAAAACGCGCCGGCAACGCGGAAAATCAAGCTAAAAAATCGCATGAAGCGTTTGAAAGAGTTGCCGACACAAGTGCAAAAAATTACGAAAAATTCTGCGCGGAAAAGAAAAAGGTCTCCGATCTTGAAAAGCAGATAAAAGAGCTTGAATCACGTCCGGTGGAAGTTGCCGTTGAAACGGACAAGTCAGCTGCCGAGGAGATAGAAAAGCTGAAAAAGGAACTTTCGGAAGCACGTCAGGAAGTCCTTGACGCAAGTTTTCATTGCGGCTTGATCCCTGATAAAGATATCGTCGGTCTGTACGGTTCACTGCACGATATAGCCACATCTGCGCTCAGGGAGTGCCTGAATTTTGTCCTTGAACATCGTAAAAACAACGAGATCGTAAAACGTTTCCGAGGGTTTGAAGATATCCTTGAAATGTATTTTTCTGAACTGGAGGAAGAATGATGAAACTGTACGAAATAAAAAATGATTTTGCCGCTCTTTTCGATCAATTTGAAGAGATCTCCGAAGAGGAAAACGCGGAAGAAATGCTTGAAGCGTGGTTTGACACACTGGACGGCATTGAACAGAAGTTTCAGGAAAAAGCCGTGGCGGTTGCTGTTTATATAAAAAATATCACTGCCGAAGCCGAAGATCTGAAAGCCGAGGAAAACGCTTTAAAAGCCCGCAGGCGTGTGAAAGAAAACTCCGCAGAGCGTTTAAAAAAGTATCTGCTTGACGGCATGACGACCGTTAAACTTAACAAAATAGACGCTCCGCGCGCGGCTATTTCCATAAGAAATAATCCCGAAAGCGTTTTTATCGCCGACGAAAAAGAATTTATCAAAAACGCGAACACGTCTTTTCTCCGGCAGAAGCCGCCGGAGATCGACAAAACAGCCGTTAAGACCGCTCTTCAAGCGGGAAAGACCATTGACGGCGCAAAGCTTATCCGTACACGATCTTTGCAGATAAAATAAAGGGAGGAAAAAATTTATGGGAATACCGGTGCTTATCATAGGAAAATCAGGGACAGGCAAAACAACGTCCTTGCGTAACTGCGTTGGAAACAGCCGTTTCGGTCTTATAAAGGCGATCAACAAGCCTTTGCCGTTCCGCGGCGAAATACCGTCCATACATACAGACGATTACAGCAAAATAACAACTGCCCTTGCAAATTCAAAGGCTCCGTCAATGGTAATTGACGACGCAGGTTATCTTATAACCAACTATTTTATGCGGAATCATTCCGCAAAAGGACAGGGAAACGCTGTTTTCAGCTTGTACAATACACTTGCGGACAACTTCTGGAATCTTGTGCAGTTTATTTCGGATCGTCTCCCTGCCGACAAGATAGTCTACATCATTATGCATGAGGATACAAACGAATTCGGTGAGATCAAACCGAAAACCATAGGCAAACTGCTTGACGAAAAAATATGCCTTGAGGGAATGTTTACTATCGTTCTGAGATGTGTTATCGAGAACGGCGAACACCGTTTTATTACGCAATACAACGAAGGAGCGGTCAGCAAATCACCTATGGGAATGTTTGACGCTCTTGCCATCGATAACGATCTTCTGGAAGTAGACAATTCCATAAGAAAATACTACAACACTTGAAAAGGAGTAATCAATTATGAATAAACCCGCAGATTTTGATAACGTTCAGGAATTTATAAATATACCGCAGCTCCCGCCGGGAGGATATATATGCAGGATAATCGGCGTGCAGGAAACTACCGCTAAATCCAGCGGCGCAGAGATGTTAAAGATCGGCGTTGATATTGCCGAGGGAGAATTCAAGGGGCATTTCCAAAGGCTCTTTGATTCCGACAACCGTCCCGATAAGAAATGGAGAGCCGTTGTAAATCAGCTTACATATGCCACCGATGGGAGCAATACCACAAACCGCGGTTTCAAAACGTTTGTCACATCGGTGCAAAAGTCAAACAACGGTTTTCAGGTACAATGGGGCAATAAGTTTGCAGCTTGTTTCAAAGGCAAACTTGTAGGCGTGGTATTCCGCCGTGAAGGCTGGATAGACGATAACGGCGAACTGCGTTTTACTACAAAACCCGCGTGGTTCCATTCCGTTGACGAGATACGGCAGGGCGTTCCCGTCCCGGAGGATAAAATACCGGACGATGTTGTTGACTATATTTCGGATAATAATATTCCGGTGCCGGCAGCACCTGTTCAGAACCCCGCAAATAATTTCCCGCAGAATTATGATCTTTCCGATTTTGAGGACGTTGGCACGGGCGATCTGCCGTTCTAAGTTATGGAACTTCGTGACTATCAACTTAAAGCAATATGTGACGTGCGGAATGCATGGGCGGCGGGATACCGCCGTCCTTGTGTTGTAATGCCATGCGGCGCGGGAAAATCCGTCCTTGTGGCGGATATCGCAAGGCGTACAACGGAAAAGAAAAATCGCGTGCAGTTTCTTGTGCATCGTCAGGAACTTTGCGAACAGATATACAGCACGTTTTACAATTACGGCGTGGATATGCGTTACTGCGATGTAGGAATGGTACAGACGGTTTGCAGGAGAATTGACCGTATGCTGCCGCCGTCCTTGATAATTACAGACGAAAATCATCATTGTCTTGCGCCCTCATACCGAAAAATTTATGACGCGTTTCCGCAAGCATACTGCGTGGGCGTGACCGCAACGCCTGTACGTCTGAACGGCGGCGGTCTGGGCGATGTAAATGACTGCCTTATTATCGGTCCTACCGTCAAGCAGCTTATCGAGCGGCAATGTCTCACGCCTTTTGATTATTACGCTCCGCCTGTTGCAGATCTGTCCGGTCTTAAAGTAAAGCGAACAGGCGACTTCGACCCGAAAGACATTGAAAACGCGCTGAACGTTCCTAAAATTTACGGAGATGTTATTTCATATTATCACCGTCTTGCGGAAGGACGGCAGGCAGTATGCTATTGCGCAACGATAAATTCTTCAAAGCGAATGGCAGAGGAATTTTCAGCAAACGTTATTCCTGCCGAACATATTGACGGAACTACTCCGAAAGCGGAACGGACGGAGATCATCTCAAAATTCAGACGCGGTGAAATAAAGATCCTTTGCAATGTTGACCTTATAAGCGAGGGCTTTGACGTTCCGGACTGCGGAGCGGTAATTCTTCTGCGCCCTACAAAATCGCTGACGCTGTATATTCAGCAGGCAATGCGCTGTATGCGTTACAAGCCGGGCAAACGGGCGGTAATTATCGACCATGTGGGAAACGTTCACCGCTTCGGACTTCCGGATCAGGAATTTGAATGGAGCCTTTCCCCCGAAAAACCTAAAAAGCAGAAGGAAAAAACCGACGAAGATTTTGATATACGTCAATGTCCGAAGTGTTTTTCAACTCACAGATATGCGGAGATCTGCCCTGTATGCGGTTACAAATATCCGGAAAAACCTAAAGAAGAACGGAAGATATTTCTTGAAAAAAATACGGAATTGGAACGTATTACCGAAACGGTCAGACATTACACCATGCCGTCCGAATGCAAGAGCCGCAAAGAACTTGTTGAATTTTGCAAAATGAAAGGCTATAAGCCCGGCTGGGTATATTACGCGGCAAAGGAGAATCACATAAGATGACGGAAGAACACGCTGTACAAAACAGGATACGGGAAGCGCTATCGCCGTATGCGGTAATATTCAGGGCGAATGTAGGCAGCGGCATGACGTATGACGGACGGTATTTTTCTACAGGACTTCCGAAAGGCTTTTCCGATCTTTTCGGAGTGCGGAAGTCGGACGGAAAAGCGATATTTATCGAGGTAAAAGCACCGAACGGCAGAACTACCGCCGAACAGAAATTATTTATTAAAGTTATGAGACAAAACGGAGCTGTCGCGGGAATTTGCAGAAGTCCCGAAGATGCTTTGAAATTGGTTCTGGGAGAAATAAAATGAAAGATATATTGAGATCAATTGACACGGCGGCGTATAACGGAAACAACATTCCGCAGGAGATCATGAGAAACGACAAAGTTTTATACAGACTTTATTTTCGTTACATGAGTATTTTATACAAGTGTCATTCGGTAGGAATGGACAAAGAATTTCTCAGTAATTCCAAAAAGAATTTTTTAAAAGATCTTTTGCTTTGCGAATTATACATGAAAGGCGCATTCAAAACGATACGCGAGCAAAACAAACTTAACGCCGCGCTGCTGAACTGCGGGAAAAATTCCGATAACTGTGTTTTCTGCAAGGCTGTTTCGGGAATTATCGGAGCCGTTCCAGATGCGGACGAGCCTGATATTCCGTAAACATGACATTGAAGGACAGTAAAAATTTATGATAATAAAAATGTAAGGGCAATGATGTTGTCCGAATATTTTTAAACGGAGGAAACAATGGACATTACTGAAATTTTATCACATTTTACAAACCCGAAACAGCAGGGCGGAAGTCAGTGGCGGGCAAATTGTCCCGCCTGCGGCGACACAAAAGGACATCTTTATATTGCACAGGCTCCCGACGGGAAAATTCTGCTTGACTGCAAAAAAGGCTGTTCTTTCAGCGATATTATTTCGGCTGCAGGTCTGACCGCTTCCGACTGCTTTCGGGAAAATCCCGAAAAGCCTGCGCCGTGGGTGCTTAAACGGGAACATTTTTACAACGATATAAACGGAAATATCCTCGGGAAAAAACAGATATACGACACTGGCAAGGGCAATAAAACAGCCGTCTGGTACCGTCTTGAAAAGGGCTGTTATAAAAAAGGTCTGGGCGGAATGAAAATGCCGCTTTATCATCTTGACAGGCTTGCTAAATTAAAACAAGGCGGCACGGTAGTCATCACCGAAGGCGAAAAGGACGCCGAAACGGTGGAACGTCTGGGATATGCGGCAACCACTTCCCCCAACGGAGCAGGCGCAAAATTCCGCAAAGAGTTCGGGGAATTTTTCCGCGATAAAAATGTTGTAATTATCACGGACAACGACGAGGCGGGCGAAAAATACGGCAGGAGCGCGCTGGAAGTCGTTTCTCAATATGCTGCTGCGGTCAAGCTCGTACGTTCGGCAGAAATTTATCCGGGAGTAAAGGAAAAAGGCGATATTTCCGATATTGCTGCTGAACTGGGCGACTTGGAAACACGCCGTTTGCTTTCGGAAACGGTGAAAAATACCGCCGCATATTCAAAGGAAATTATTCATACGGAAAAGACTGCGAAAGCTGCGAAAAATTCGCCGGAGAAAATAATTCCGGAAAACAGCGATGAAAATATCCTTGAAATTATCAATAAATTAAAGCCAAACCGCTGTTTTGCTTACAATGACCGCGGAAACGGTGAACTGTTTGCGGCAATATTCGGAAAGATCGCAAAATACAATGTTACGGCAAAAGAATGGTATGTTTACCGTGACGGGTACTGGCAGGAAGATACGGGCGGAATGTTTGTGGGAGACATGGCAAAACGGCTTTACGACGCGCTTCTGACTTATGCTTCAAATCTCACCGACGGGAACAAGACCGATTATATTTCCCATGTAAACAAGCTGGGGAGGCTCAACGTCCGTGAAAATATGATAAAGGACGCTCGGGACAGGAATTTTATAAAGTCCGAGGACTTTGACAAAGATCCGTGGCTTTTTAATTGCAAAAACGGTACATATGACCTGAAAAACGGATATTTCCGCAAACATCTGCCGGAAAATCTTATTTCAAAGATGTCAAACGTTATTTACGACGAAAATGCAGGATCGCCGCTTTTTGAAAAATATCTGCGGGATATTATGAACGGTGACGGCGGAAAACGGCGATATCTGCTTTCCGCTCTGGGATATGCGCTTACGGGAGACGTTTCACAGGAATGTATGTTTATTCTTTACGGGGCAACTTCCCGAAACGGCAAAGGAACGCTTATGGAAACGATATCGTACATGATGGGCGGAGAAAAAGGATATTCCATGTCCGCACAGCCGGAAACTCTTGCAAGACGTCAGAACAAGGACAGCAGGCAGGCTTCGGGGGATATTGCACGTCTTGCGGGAGCGCGTTTCCTGAATGTTTCCGAGCCGCCGAAAAACATGATATTCGACGCCGCACTTATAAAAACATTAACGGGACGTGACACCATAACGGCACGGCATCTTCATCAGCGGGAATTTCAGTTCGTACCGAATTTCAAATTGTTCATAAATACGAATTATCTTCCTCATGTAAACGACGAAACGGTATTTATGTCCGAAAGAATAAACGTAATAACATTTGACAGGCATTTCAAGGAAGATGAACGGGACACGGAACTAAAAGAAAAATTAAAAACGCCGGATAATATTTCGGGAATATTCAACATCTGTCTGCAAGGGCTCGAAGATTTTAAAAAGAACGGGCTTGTACGTCCGGTATCGGTACGGACGGCAACGGAAGAATACCGCCGCACAAATGACCGCCTGGGAATATTTATTTCCGAATGTCTTGAACCTGACGCAAATTCCGATCTGAAAGCAAAGGACGCATACGGCGTTTATTATGAATGGTGCCGGGAAAACAATTTCCACGCCGAAAACAAGATGAATTTTATTGCCGGGCTGCGGGGGAAAAATATGATAACATATCAGAAACGTGTAAACGGTATCCCGTGCAACAACGTTATTGAACGTTACCGGTTCGCCGATGACTATATTACGCATGAGAACAATGAAAATACTGACGGAGAACCGCCGTTCTGATATTGTAGGATTTGTAGGAAACTATTATGTAAATTTCCTAAAAAGCGTTTTTTAAAGTTTAACGGATAAAAATCCTACAAATCCTACACCCTGAAATTTTACTGCATTATGGAGGGATAATTCTTGATAGCTAAAGAATTTTTACAGCAGGCATATTTCATTGACAGGCAGATACAGCTTGACCTTGAAAAACTGTCTGCTGCGCGGACTGCGCTTTTTGGGAAAGGCGTGAATTACATATCCGACGGAACAAAAGCCGAACATCACGGCAACGGCGTTGAAAACGCATATATCCGCGTTCTGGCGTATGAGGAAAAGATCGACGCCGAGATAGACGAACTTTCCCGGAAGCGCGAGGAGATCGAACAGGTCATTGAAAAACTTCCTGACAAAACGGAGCGGGAACTTCTTTCCAGACGGTATCTGCTCTTTCAGAAATGGGATAAGATCGCCGAAGATATGGGGTATTCTTACAGGCATATTACAAGGCTTCACGGAAAAGCGCTCCAAAAGATGTCCTTGAATGTCCTATTTTGAGTGTGATATAATTATAATTGCAGAAATAGAAAAATAAAACCGTGGTGGTGACCAATGAATGAACAGAATCTGATACCCGGCGCACACAAGTTAACTGTAGAGGAACAGTCGAGAGGCGGCAAAAAATCAGCCGTTTCGAGGAGCTTCCGAAGCGCAACGAAAAAACGTCTTAAAGAGCACCCGGAGCTGTTTGACGAGATAATTTCAATGCTTGAAAGAATGTCTCTTGAGGGCGATCTGAAAGCCCTTGACCTGCTTCTGGAGCTGTCGGGGGAATCTCTCAAGCAGATGGAGCTTGCCCTTAAAAAGCGTGAACTGAAGCTGAAAGAAAACGCCTTAAAAGCCGTTAAGGAAACGCCTGACGAGATACCCGAGCTTTACAAGGCTTTAGGAGACAATGACAATGACGTTTAAAAAACTTTCCCCGAAGCAGAAGGAAGTTTTCCGCTGGTGCTACCGGGATAATTACGACGCTCTGATCTGTGACGGAGCTGTCCGCTCCGGAAAAACTATCTGCATGATAACTTCGTTTATTTTGTGGGCTATGCGGAAATTTAACGGCGCAGTGTTCGGCATCTGCGGCAAGACGGTCCGTTCAGCCGAAAGAAATATTATCGCGCCGCTTACAAATATTGCGGATATTACCGCTTATTTCAAAATTAATTATACCCGTTCCGTGAACCTGCTCACCGTCGAGGGCTGCGGACGGAAAAACAGCTTTTATGTTTTCGGGGGCAAGGACGAGAGCAGCTATATGCTAATTCAGGGCATAACCCTTTCCGGCGTGCTTTTTGACGAGGTGGCGTTAATGCCGCGTTCTTTCGTTGAACAGGCAATTACCCGTACTCTGTCGGTGGAAAATGCAAAACTCTGGTTCAACTGCAATCCGGACAGTCAATTCCACTGGTTTTATAACGAGTGGATAAAACGTGCCGAGGAACGCCGCGCGCTGCGGCTTCACTTCCTGATGTCGGATAATCCGATCCTCACGGAAAAACAGCTTGAAAATGCGGAAAAACAATTTACCGGAGTTTTTCACGATCGTTATATAAAAGGCTTGTGGGTATCGGCAGAGGGCGTTATTTACAGAGATTTTGCGGAAAACACGGAAAAATTCCTGCTTGAAGTTCCGCCTGATGATATTGTTTACTGCGCTGTTGGTTTTGACTTCGGCGGAAACGGTTCGGCGCACGCCGGGATATGCACCGGATTTTCCCGGAGCTTGGAAAAAGTCGTTATACTTGATGAATATTACCGCAAGGAAGTTATTTCTCCGACACAGCTGGAGAATGATATTATAAATTTTGTCAGGCGCTGTCAGCAGAAATATCCCGTTTATGACGGCTATTTTGACTCAGCCGAAACAACGCTTATACGCGGCGTAAAAATTGCCTGTGCCCGCGAAAAGCTGCATTTTGAAGTTCATAACGCGCGGAAATCTGCCATAATCGACCGTATCAGGTTTACTAATCTGATAATGTCGCAGGGCAGATTTTTTGTTGTGAAAAACTGCAAGCACGTTATTGACGCGTTCCGGTCTGCGGTCTGGGACAGCAAGTGCCTTGACGATCGCCGGCTTGACGACGGCAATTACAACATTGACAGCTTGGACGCTTTTGAATACAGCGCTGAGCCAATGATGAACGATATTATCGAAAGAGGAATACGAAAATGAGCATTATTTCCGACGCAAAAAAAGCATACGGCAGAGACGTTCCGGAGCTGGGCGGTTTTTACCGTCATATCGAAAAATGGAACGCTCTGTTTTCAAATAAACCGCCTTGGGCGCGGACGAAAAAAAGCGGACTGTTTTCCGCCGGAGAACGTGAGATGTCACGCCTCGGAACGGCAAAAGTCGTTGCGGACGAATTTTCACGGCTTACTTTTTCGGAGCAGGTGAACATTTCAGCTGCCGAACCTTACGGCGAATATGTTATGAAAGTGCTGAACGACAACGGCTTCTGGAAGCGTATGCCCGAATTTCTTTCGGCAGCTTACGCTCTCGGCGGCGGCGCGCTTAAAGTTTACGCCGATAAAGGCAAGCCGTGTATAAATTACATTCGGGGGAATCTGTTCGTTCCCCTTGAATGGAACGAGCGTGAAATTATTTCAGCTGCTTTCCAAGGTAAACTATACCGAAGTGGTGTATTTTACACGCTGTTTGAAAGACACTACATAAACGAAACCGGCGGTTATTCCGTTGAACATAAGCTGTTCAGCTCAAGTTCAAAATACAGTCTTGGTTCTGAATGTCCTTTGTCGGCTGCTTATCCCGATCTGCCTGAAGTGGCGGAGTACGGCTTTGATGTACCGATGTTCCGATATTTCAAACCGGACGTGAGCAACAACATTGACGAGATCTCACCGCTTGGCGTTTCGGTTTATGACGGTGCGGTGGACACGCTTAAAGCACTTGATGTTGCTTTCGACAGCTTTTCAAGGGAATTTATTCTCGGTAAGAAAAGAATTATCGTTCCGTCCTCATGTATCCGCACCGTTATTGATATCGAGACGGGAACGTCCAAGCGATATTTTGACGCGGACGACGAAGCCTTTGTCGCTCTGAAATGCGACGAAGAAAAGGACCTGAAAATTACCGACAACACCGTTGAACTTCGCATTGAGGAGCACGTTTCGGCGATAAATGCGCTTTTGAATATTCTCTGTTTTCAGGTGGGTTTTTCTTCGGGAACATTTTCTTTTGAGGGATCGCAGGGACTTAAAACAGCTACGGAGGTTATCTCCGCAGACAGCAAGACTTCCCGGACGGCAAAGGCAAACAAGAACCTTGCCGCCGAACTTATAGAGGGAGTTGTTAAAAGTATTATCGCCCTCGGTATCGCGCTGGGCGATCTGCCGGAAGGCGGCGATTATGAAATATCAGTGACCATGCCGGACGGCGTTGTAATTGACGATAACACGAAGATAGAAAATAACATCAAACTCGTTTCAGCCGGCTTGAAGTCAAAGCTCGCTGCGGTAATGGACATTCAGAATTGCGACGAGGTTACGGCACAAAAGGAACTTGACCGTATCGCGCAGGAAAGTCAGGTGACGGGTGGGGTGCTGGATCTTGCGGCGATGGGTGAAAGCTAATGACCGCACTTGAAAAATTACAATTATCCCAACCGCTTACGGACATTTACACGGCTATGGAAACGGATCTGATGATAGCTATTGCACGTCAGATCGCACAAAACGAGAATAACGAGATAAATGCGACTTCCGAGTGGCGTTTGAAAAAACTTGCGGAGCTGGGCGCGCTGAACCGTGAGACCGTGCGGATAATTGCTTCGTATACGGGAATACAGTCGGAAACGCTTACTGAAACGATAGAGACCGCCGCAAAGGGCATTATGGAACGTCTTGAACCTGCGTTACAAGCCTGCGCGGAGGACGGTTATATTTCCGTGGCAGAAAGTTCAACGCCGATCTCCGAGGGCGTTAAGAACGTTACAAACAGTTTCCGCAAGCAAGCGACATCAGACCTTAACACCGTCAACACGGTAATGCAGTACAGAGCAGGAAGTTCCTACACTGCGCTTGTGAATAAGATCTATGATACCGCAAAGGAAACGGAGCTTCACGGCGTTCTGGGAAAGCACGCATTTTCCGTTGCAAGCGGTGCGGAAAGCCGGCAGGCTGCTGTCCGTAAGTGCATACAGGAATTTGCCGAAAAGGGCATACCTGCTTTTGTGGATAAGTCAGGGCGTGAATGGTCTCCGGAAGCGTATATATCAATGGACATACGCACAACGGTAAGCAACACGGCGAACGCTGCGCAGGACGCTTGCTGCGATCGATACGGTCTGGATCTTATCGAGGTAAGCTCACACATGGGAGCGCGTCCGCTTTGCGCGCTCGATCAAGGAAAGCTTGTCAGCCGTTCAAACCGCAGCGGAATTGCCCATGACGGTGACGGCAATGAAATTCCCTTTATACCCTTGTCAAGCACGTCCTACGGGCAGCCGGCAGGCTTATTCGGCATTAACTGCGGACATAAGAAATATCCGTTTGTGGACGGGGTAAATTTTCAGAGCTATTTTCCGTATGATGAAAAGGAAAATGCGGAACGGTACAAGGAGTTCCAGAAACAGCGTGAAATGGAGCGGAACATTCGCAAGACGAAGTGCGAAGCGGATATGCTGAAAGAGACCGGCGACGAGGAGGGCGCAAAAGACGCACGTAAACGCCTTGCGGAGCAGCGGAAAACCTACAAGGAATACTCCTCTTCACACGGCTTGAAACCGCATAACGACCGCACTTCCGTTGCCAGAATGGCAAAGGGACAAGACACTTTCGGGGACGTGTACAAAGATTACGGAAAAACTGTTGACAAAGCTGAAGAAAGTGGTATAATTAAGACAGGATTAACGAAGATTTCATCTTACGGCGAAGTTATTGATCCAATGGATTCAAAGAAATATGAAAAGATGAAAGCAAGTCTTGAAAAGAAAGGTTGCTCGGTTATTGCGGCTACAAGCGGAAGTGATGAAGAACGTTTCTTGAAAATGTCCGATGCAGAGGCTATTTCTGATAGGTTTGGTATTATACACATGGGTGAAGTACCAAGTGCTTCGGCATTTTTTGAAGAAATAATACATTACACTCAAATTCAAAAATATGGTGATGTTAATCAAGCCGATTTTGTTGAACGAGCCGCAAGAGAAGTTGCTGCAAATCGTAAATTATTAAAACACGCAGAAGCTTACAGTTTCACGGGAACTGATTATCAGGACATACAACGGAATTTGACTATGTGGGAAAATGATTTTGAACAGAGAGCAGGTGTTTCATATGATGAAAGTGAATACAAAAGAGATATTTAACACAAGGTTTGGACTTATTTTCGGTCTGAATGATATTAAAGAAAATTCCTTGCACATAGGAGACGAAATTTCTGTAAACGGTCAAATATATACAATTAAGCGATTCATTTTTCCGACAAGACCGACAAAAGAGGGCAAAATTCCTAATAAAGTTTCTATTGTTGTTTAGAGTATGATTTAATTAAATATTCTTCAAAGCGTTTTGCGAAAGCAGAGCGCTTTTATTATGCCCGAAAGGAGATTTTAAAATGATAGAAAGCAAATGGGAGATAAGCAGCGACGGGTATTATCCGTACTGTATGAATTGTCATACCGAGCCGCCCGGCAGAGTGCTTTCACCTTACTGTCCGAACTGCGGCGCAAAAATGAAAAATGCAAAATATGCAATCAAGGAAACGACATACATAAACCACAAGGATTCACACAAAGAAATGATAAACTACATCGAGCCGGAGCATTTGCCAAGAACAAAGCCGCCGATCCGGAATGCATTCTGATAAGAAGGCATATAACAAAAAACCGTTCCCGCAAGGGAACGGCGTAAGACTTATTATGAAAACAAAGGACAGCTTATTTCCACGAAACATTTATTTTCCGATTATTTTTAGCGCAGTCGATAAGATAAAGATTTATAAGCGTCTGGTAAGGAATGCCGCAGTCGGAAGAAAGATCCTTGAAGTATTCAACAGCGGCGGTATCAAGGTTTATTGTGACCTGATGTTTTAATCTTGCGGCATATGGATTTTTCCGTGGATTAAGATTTGCTATATCGTATTCTTCGCGCATATATTTCACCAACCTTTCAGGTAAATATTTTTTTCATTTTTGGTTGCTTCTCTTGCCGATATAATGCGTATAATATTGTCATTATTCCTGTAGCAATGGCTTACAATACATATTTTTCGTGAATCTGTCATTCCAATGATAAGAAATCTTTCCTCTCCGACAGAATGATCAGGATCATCAAAAAGGACTGCGTTAATGTCGTAAAACACCTCCATTGCGTCCTCAAATGATAAGCCGTGTTTACGCTTGTTGATCTCGTTTTTATTTTCGTCCCATTCAAATTTTATATTATCCATAATTATATTATAATTATATTTTGGCGTTTTGTCAATAGTTTAAGAAAATAATTCTGACAACTGTTATTTTTGCAAACGACATTTATGCCGGTCGCAAACAGCTTGACAACTTGTTGGCATATTAACGCAAATTTAATACCGTTTACAACGCTTATGCAAACGCAGAGCGTTTTTTTATTACTCAAATCAAGGAGGAATTACACATGGACGAGACCATGGAAAACACCACCGCTGCCAATGAGCAGCAGGAAACCGCTGATAATTCTCAGAATACAGCGGACACAACGCCCGAAAAGGCGGAAAAAACTTTTACCCAGAAAGAGCTTGACGAGATCGTCAAGAAACGTCTTGACCGGGCAAAAAAGGATATGCCGTCAAAAAACGAACTGGACGAGTTCCGGAAGTGGAAGGACGGTCAGAAAACTGCCGAACAGAAAGCCGCGGAAGAACTTGCAGCTGAACGTTCTGCAAAGGAAGCGGCGGAGCGTGAGAAAAACGCGCTGGAACTGAAAATGTCCTGCATTTCCAAGGGCGTTAAGCCGGAAAACGCGTCAGATGTTGCCGCTCTTGCGGAAAAGTACGTTGACGACAACACGGACATTGACAAGGCAATTGAAAAGGTCCTTGAAAAATATCCATCGTTCTGCGGGAAATCAAAAGTTTCTGCAATTACAACCGGTGCAAAGATCGGTGCAAGTCCGGACGTCACGGCAGGAAGATCAAGTTTTATCGACATCGCGCGGCAGAATCAAGTTAAACGCAAATAACATTCAAAATTAATTTTTAAGGAGGAATTTATTATGTCATTTTTAAAAGATGAACTCAAAGGTTTCGTGCCTAAGGAACAGGCGGACGAGATCATCAAGAAAACCGTCCGCGGGTCAAGCGTTATCAGGCTTTCAAGGCTTGAACCCATGACAAGCGACACAAAGAAAATACCCGTTATGACAAACGGCGCAGGCGCGTACTGGGTCGGCGAAGGTCAGCGTATCGGTACTTCCGGTGCGACATGGATATTCCCCGAACTGCACGCAAGAAAGCTGGGCGTTATCATTCCCGTTACAAAAGAAAAGCTGAACGACGCCACTATCGACGTATTTACAGAACTTCAGGAAAGTATTTCCGAGGCGTTTTACGAATCCTTTGACGCTGCTGCGCTGTTCGGCTTTAACAGTCCGTTTTCGTCAAATATTCTCGGCGGCTGCGCAAAGGTGGACGTATCTTCAAGCAATTTTGATATTGCCGCTTCTGATGTTATGGCAAAGGTCGAAGAAGCAGGCTATGACGTGAATGGTTTTGCGGCTAAAATAGGCGTTAAAAATTCGCTTAGAAAACTCCGCGACGCAAACGGCGCGCCCATATTCATTACCGGCACGGATCAGAACGAGCTTTACGGACAGCCTATCGAATTTGTCCGCAACGGTGCTTGGAAAGACGATCAGGCGGAGCTTATCGCGGGTGAATGGAAATATTCTCTCGTTGGTATCCGTGACGATATTGAGTACGAAATTCTCACCGAAGCAACACTCCAGAATACTCTTGGTGCGGACGGAAAGCCGCTTTCCCTTGCGGAACAGGATATGGTTGCGATCAAGGCTACAATGCGCATTGCCTATCTCTGCGTAAAACCCGAAGCGTTTGCCGCACTTGTTCCCAAATCCGCAAGCACACCTGATACAACACTTTCCGCGCTCACTATCGGCAGTCTGACGCTAGAACCGACTTTCTCGGCGGAAGTGACCGAATACACGACTACCACAAGCAATGAAAGCGACAATATTACCGCCACTGCTACAGCTGCGGAAAGCGGTGCAACCGTTGAAATAAAAAACGGAGAAACCGTCGTCGAAAGCGGGTCAGCGGCGACGTGGAATGAGGGCGAAAATACCGTTACGGTCAAAGTTACCAACGGTGAATATAACAAAACTTACACTGTGACGGTTACAAAAGAATAAACTATTCGGCAAGCGGTAAACGGTTTCGGTCTCATTCGCGTGGTTTTTACTTTACGTCGACACTGTGAACCGCTTGCCGGATATGGAGGTGATAATTATATCCGCTTTTGCCGATAAAGATTATTACAACAACTTTTACAAGGGCGTTAAGATCGAAGATGATGATCTGAACGCTCTCCTCGAACGGGCTTCCGATATCGTCAGACAAAACAGCATTTACACCCTTGACGATATCGGAAAACTGCCCTCATTTATGCAGGAAAATTTAAAAAAAGCTGTTTGCGCACAAGTCGAATTCATGGAAATGAACGGCGGGATTGAAGCGTTCGCAAGCGGAAATGTTTCTTCCGGAACGGGATTTTCTATAGGCAAATTCAGTATGTCGGGAGTAAATTCTTCCGGTTCGTCGGGCGGTATTTCGGGAAAAATCTCCGAAAGAAATTCACCCAATATGCTTGCGTATCTGGAAGCAATAGGCTTTTTGTATCGGGGAGTCGGTGTGAAATGATAATGCAAATTCCAAAAAAATTGCTTATACATTCGGCGGAATTAATTACAAAATTCGATCCGGACAAATGGGGAAATTCCTCTTCGGAAGAAATTATTCCGCTTGAATTTGTCCGCATTGAACCGTGCGTAAAAATGGCCGCCGACAGTAACGGAAATACGATCCGGATTTCTGCTACGCTGTTTTTTGACTGCAAAAACAGTTCCCCGAAAGAAATAAAATTTGCACTTAAAAGCGATATTCTAAACGGGAAAACCGTTGAGATCCAGCAGATAAAATTCGGAGGCAGGATATTTACCGTGCAGACGATAGAGCCGTTTTATGCGGACGAAAATAAAATTCATCATTACGAGGTGGGGCTGATGTAGAATGAGCGTTACAATTAATTTTGATATTTCTCACTTGCTTTCAAATGCCGATATTGCCACAAACGAGGCAGTCGCATTTATGGCCGAACAGGTCCTGAAAGACAGCAATAAATTTGCACCGCAGGACGATAACAGCCTTATAAACAGTTCGATAAATAATTCCGACCTTGAAAACGGGCTTATCGTCTGGGACACGCCTTATGCAAGATATTTGTATTACGGCGTGTTAATGGTGGGCAAAAATGGCAGTCCTTGGGCAAAAGCCGGCGAAAGGAAAGAAGTTAAAAAGCCGGAAGTACAACTGAATTTTGACACATCGAAAAATCCTAACGCGGGCAAGATGTGGTATCACCGTGCAAAGGACGTTAATTTCAAAAAGTGGGAAACGGCTTTCAAGCAAACATTCAAGAAATATTTTAAGTAAAAGGAGGGAGTTTATGGGGGAATATTCCGCGCGGACGGAAATTATCGAAACAATTACCGAACTTGCGGACATTGACAGGATAGGGCTGTTGTCGCGGAAATGCGATATTGCCGTTTCCTTTGCGGGCGGTCGGGCGGTCAAGAAATATCTTGACGGTTCGGGAATTTTTGATATGAATTTGCAGATCCTCGGCAGGAACTCCGACCAGCTGGCAGTCTCGGAAGAATTGAACCGTATTTGTTCGGTTTTCGATAAAATAAAAAAGTTTCCCAAGAATGAAAAATGGGATATACGCAGTGTCAGCGTGGGAAGTATGCCGTCGCTGAAAATGCGTGACACGGACGGAACATGGATATTTTCATGTATTCTCACCGTCCGATATTATGAAAAATAAACAGGAGGAATTTTTATGAAATTATCTGAACTTATGAAAGATCTGAAGCCCAAGCCGGAATATACCGGTCTTGTAACGGCTGACGATATGGTGCTTGCAATTGACACAACGGACGAACAGACTGCGGAAGTCGGCGATTACGAGGTTTTGCAGCTCGGCATTACCGGAATTGACCCGTCTCTTGATTCAGAAACAAAAGACAGTCAGTATATCCGTTCCGGAAAATCAACTTCAAAGACAGGCACACAGAGACAATTCAAGATCACCGGAGATCATTATGTGGGCGATGAAGCGCAGGATTTCCTGCTTTCCCACAAAATGAAATACGGTACCGGAAACAGCGTAATTATAAATTACGTTTTCTTCAACGCTCTTACGGGTAAGGGCGAAAAGGGCAAAGCGACCGTTGCGGTAAATTCGGACGATTCCGGCAACGCAGGAGATAATGCGGGAATTGATATCCAGCTTTCCAAGAGCGGCGCAGCTCCCGAAGAATACACTTATACGAGTGAAGCCGTATGATAAGTTTAACGGACAAACTTCCCCGTTCTATCAACATAGACGGGGAAGAATATCCCGTCAATACCGATTTCCGGATAATGGCGGAATTTGAAACGAAATTAACGACGACGGATATTTCTGACAGAAAAGAATTTATAAAAATTTTTATTGAGACGATTTCAAAATTATTTCTGGAAATTCCACACGCCGATATTGATAAAATTATCGAGGGAATAATGTGGTTCTACCGCTGTGGGGTAAGTTCCGCAAATCAAAGCGGAAATTCTTCACGGGCAAAACGCTGTTACGATTATAACGAGGACGCCGGATATATTTTTGCGGCGTTTTATCAGCAGTACGGAGACGATCTTTTAAATTCAAAAATGCACTGGTGGGAGTTCCGGGCAAAATTCCTCGGACTTACGGACGAAACTGAATTTGTAAAAATAATGCAGTACCGCTGCACCGATATTTCCAAGATAAAAAGCAAGGACGAAAAAGCGCGGTTAAAGCGTTTACAGGAGCATTATGCGCTGAAAGAAAACCGTATAAAATTTGCCGACGCCGTTCATCGTCAGTCGGATATGCGCGAACGTCTGAAAAAGCGTTTTGAAGCGGCGGAGAAAAATTCAAAAAATTCTTCTTGACATTTTTGAATATGTACGGTATAATGTACATAGAATATATTTGGAGGTGTTTTTATGACAAATACCAATATTACAAATTTCAGAAAGAATATTTTTGAATACATCGAACAGGCTATTGAATTTAACGACGTGATAAATGTAAACACCAAAAACGGTAACGCTGTTGTCATGAGTGAGCAGGATTACCGTAATCTTATTGAAACCCTGCATATCGCGTCCGTTCCCGGTCTGGTGGAAGAGATAAAAGCGGCTGCGGAAGAACCTCTTGAAGATTGCGCCGTTTATGACGAAAACGAGGAATGGTGACGATGTACGAAATAAGATTTTCAAAACTTGCGGAAAAGCATAAAAAATTCCTCAAACAGGCGGGAATTGACGGAAAAGCCCGTAAATTACTTGCTGTACTTATGGAAGATCCGTTCAAAAATCCGCCGCCGTATGAAGCGCTTGTTGGTGATCTAAAGGGATATTATTCAAGGCGGATAAATATTCAACATCGGCTTGTTTATCAGGTCTACGAAAAGGAAAAAGAGGTAAAGGTCCTTTCAATGTGGACACATTATCAGGATATGTAAAAACCGAATATTTTTTCAAAGCGTTTTGCACTTTTGCAAGGCGCTTTTATTATTTCCGGAAAGGAAGATATTATGAACGAAGATTCAAAGATCGTAGTAAAAATAGCGGGTGAAAATGGTGATTTAAAAAAATCACTTACAGACGCAAATAATAATATCAAAAAATTCGGCGATGAAGCAAAGAACATTGATAAGGCTTTGAAATTTAATCCCGAAAATGTAGAGTTATTACAGCAAAAATTTGAGAATCTTGAAGGTCAAATCAGTTCAACACGCGACAAATTAAATTCTCTAAAATCCGTGGAAGAACAGGTTTTGGCAAAACTTGCTTCAGGAGAAATTGATTCTACGCAATACAATGCTTTCAGGCGCGAAATTATAAATACCGAACAGGCTTTGAACGGTTTGATTGAAAAGCAATCTGAATTATCAAAACCGGCAGAGGATATTGACGACACCGCCGACAAGGTAAAAAAGATCGGCGATAATGCGAAAGCCTCCGAAAAGCAAGTTGCCACTCTCGGAGATCTGATAAGGTCAAACCTGATTTCCGACGTTATAAAGCGCGGACTTGATGAAGTCGGCGGTAAGATCGGCGATTTCGTCAGAAGCGGCGTTGAAATGGCTTCCGACTTGCAGGAAGTAAAAAACGTTGTTGACACCACTTTCGGAGACGGCGCAAGTCAGATATACGAATGGGCGGAATCGGCGGAAACAAGTTTTGGTGTGTCCTCACTGCAAGCGCAGAAGTATAACGGCACACTGGGCGCAATGATGAAATCTATGGGATTGACCGACGCCGCTATTTTGAAAATGTCAACGGATATGGTCGGTCTTTCAGGAGATATGGCTTCGTTCTACAATCTTGACGTTGAGGACGCTTTTTCAAAAATACGCTCAGGAATTTCGGGCGAAACGGAGCCTTTAAAACAGCTTGGAATAAATATGTCCGTGGCAAATCTGGAAGCATTCGCGCTTGCAAACGGCATTGAAACTGCTTACGATAAAATGTCACAGGCGGAACAGGCTACGCTTCGATATAATTACCTTATGGCACAGACCGCCGACGCTCAGGGAGATTTTGAAAGGACTTCCGATAGCTTTGCAAATCAGCAGAGGATTTTACAATTGCAGATGGACGAACTTTCGGCAAGTCTGGGCGAAAAACTTCTTCCCTATCTGAATGATATTTTTTCAACGGTAAATGACAAGCTGCCGGAAGCAGAAAAAACTATTGAAAACATCGGAGATCTTCTTGGAATATTTACAAGTTTTGTAATTGAAAATCACAGAGAAATAATCAGCGCAACAAGTGCTTATATTGCGTTTCAAGGCGCATTAAAAGCCGGCACGGCTATTTCAACGGCGGTTTCTGCTGTCAAAGCTCTTACCACTGCAACAGAAGGAGCAGCGGCGGCACAGCAGACTATGAATGCGGTTTCGGCGGCAAATCCGTATGTGCTGCTTGCTTCTGCGATCGCTGCCGTTACCGTCGGTATAATTGCTTATGCAAGTTCGGTTGAAACGGTCGATAAAAAACTTAAAGAAATTGACGAAGATGTTGAAAATATCAAAGCCAAAACTCAGGAAAAGATCACGTCTGACGAAGCGGAAATCGAAGTCATTAAACGCAAAGCGGATATATATGAAACTCTCCGTGAAAAGCAGGATCGTTCCGCCGGTGAAGAAGAACGGCTGAAAGAACTTGCGGAAGAATTGCAGCAGTATATGCCGGAGGGAACTTCTCTTATTGATGAGCAGACAGGGGCATACAATTCACTTGCTGATTCCATTGACGGCGTTATTGAATCAATGAAAAGAAAGGCATATATTGAAGCCTTCAACGATGAAATTTCCGAGATCGTTGAAAAACAAATCGAAGTAAAAAAAGCAATTGCCGACACTCAGAAAGAATATGACGAGCTTACCGATTATCTTAACGACTTAGGAACAAAGGCTGGCGTTGATGTTTTTCTTCCGGACGGCAGTCTTAATAAAGATGCGCTTGGAGCGTTTAATGCTTTTGATGAAAATGGCAATGTAAATCCGTATGCAATAGATACCATTGGCGGAGAAAATCCTTTTACCACTTGGGAACATCTTGATGAAGAAGTCAAAAAAGCGCAGGCTCAGATCGACGGATATGAAAAGGACATACAAGATATTCAAGGACTTATTGATGATGTTTGCGAGGAAAGCAGTGGATCTATCGAAAAGACCGGAACTTCTTATGAGACGTATTCAGAATATATGCAAGCTATGGGAGAGGCTAAGAGCAAAGAAGAAGCGGATCGCATTCAACAACAAGTGACCGATTATGAAACGGCTTTGCAAGCGCAAATAGACGCTCACAAAGATTCGCTTGATCTTCATCAAATAGATGAAGAAGAATATCAGAATTGGCTTGGTAATTATCTTGAAAAAAATAAAAATGTCAATTCTAAACTTTACTGGTCAATGTATGACGATCATCAGGAGTATCTTGATAAAAAGAAATCTGCCGATGAAAAAGCCGCTGAGGACGCAAAAAAAGCGGCTGAAAAAGCTGCGGAAGAAGAACAGAAAATTGCCGAAGAAGCAAATAAAAAAGCTATTAAAGAGCATGAGGACGCTCTTAAAGAACAGCAAAAAGCCGTTGACAAGGGACTTGAAAACATCATTAAAAAATATGATGAGATGTACAAGGAACTTGATAAATTACGGGACAAATACAAGAGCAAGCTTATGTCCATAGGCGGTGAATTGTTTTCCGTGGAAGAAGTGGAAAATGCGGACGGCTCAAAAACAAAGCAGTATATAGTCAATAACCTTGATGAACAGCTTGCTGCCATGCGGAAATATCATTCGCAGGTCAAGAAACTCAAAGAGCAGGAGGCGTCAAATGAGCTGCTTTCAGAGCTGTTTTCCCTCGGTGACGAGGACAGCAAGATCTTTGCCGATAATCTTTCAAAAATGTCTGAATCAGAATTTTCAAAAATAAACGAGCTGTACACCGCAAAACAGCAGCTTGCAGACGAACTTGCGGAAGAAATGTACAAATCTGACGCAGAAAAGATTTCGGCTGCCGTTGAAGATGAACTTGAAAACCTTGCAAATAAGGGTGACACCCTCGGAAAAGAAGCGGCGGAAATTTACGCAGAAGCGTTCAAAAACGAACTTGCAGAGCAGTTCGACAAGCTGGAAGAGCTGTTCGGCGATCCTGAATTTACCGCAAGTTTAAAAGCTGCTGTAGAATCCGAAGCGGCGGCGTCTGTTCCTGCATCGGTCTGGGGCGGCACAGTGATAAATAACAATAACGTTACCAATCAGTCAAATTCCGGCTATTCAAATCCCAAAAATATTGATGAATTTTTCAGCAGATTCAATAAGCCGATACAGATTGTTCTTGACAAAAAGGTCCTTGCGGAATCGGTTATAACTTACAGGAACGATAAGAAACGTTCCACCGGCACATAAGGAGGTTTTTATGAAAAATACTATCAACCTGATCGTTGGCGGTGTAGATGTAAGCGAATTTGTCGAACGGGAAAATTACAGCATAAAAAAGGTCTGGAAAACCGAAAATTCATTTACAGATTCCGACGGAAAAGAGATCATACGCCGTATAGGCTGGAATTATCAGCTTTCCGCAAGTTTTGAAAATATTCCCGACGAGCTTATGAAAAGACTGACGGCCGCGCTCGATAATGACACGATCTCAATAACATTTACCGACCCACATTCTGAAAATATGCTTACAACAGACGATTTTCAGCGCGGCGAAAGTACCGGCGGAAAAGTTTCATACGAATTGGACGACGGACTTTACTGGAATTTTTCTTTTGATCTTACTTCTGAATTTCATTCAGGGGGCGGTCTTTAGCTATTCATGGGATCTAAAGTTCGGTAATGCCAGCGTCGGCGTACCTTTTGGAAATCTTAAATTCACAAATCAGGTCAGCGGTTACGGTAATTCGGGAATTGCGACCGGGCAGTTTGAGTTTGATCTTTACGACGAGACCGGACAGTTTTCAAATGCACTGCTTGAAAATGTACCGGTACATCTTGAAGAAAAAAATAACAAGTGCCTGCCCTCACGGGAATATTACATTTCCAAGCGGTCAGTCAATAATAAAATATGCCATTTTATGGCATACGATATTATGATAAAATCAGATCAGGAGCTGAACATATCGCCACTAAATGTGTTCTTCTCCCGAGGGGAAAAAGCTCCATGCGGAAACGTTCTTGACGCAATAAAAGATCAGTGCGGCTTCGCTTATGTGAGTTCTTCGGCTTCCGGCACAGAGCTTATCTCATTTACACAGGATCAGCTCGAAAATGCCACTGTCAGATCCGTTCTTGAAGCCATAGCGGAAGCTATGCAGGGCGTATGGATCGCCACCCGTGACGGCGGAGCGGTGCTGTCCTGCCTTGGTGAGCCGTACCATATTGCTCCTGTTGCTGCCTGCGAACATTATTCCGAGATAAATTATCAAGGTCAGCAAAAAATTACCAAACTTGTTTGCGAAAATACCGACACCAATGAACGGCAGGAACATTCCACCGGAGAATACGGCGCAGTAATCGCTGTTTCATCGCCTTATGTGGCTTGCTCAACAGGTATAGACAGCACCGTATGGCAGCGAATACAAGGTTATATCTATCAGGCATGGAGTATTCAGAAAGCACTGATAAGCAGCGGTGATGTGGATATACCCGTTCCCGCTAAAATCAATTTCGGGGAAACGGCGCTGATGTCAACGCATATTACCGTGACCGCAGACGTTTCCGGAATATATCTTTCAGCAGGCGCAGAGCCGCAGGAAGAATGGAATTACGACGATTATGAACAGAGGCAGATAAACCGCAGAGTAGCATATGATACAACCGCAGGAAATATCCAAATTAGCAA
>CANQXX010000023.1 GCA_947627905.1 uncultured Clostridia bacterium | reverse complement strand
TTTCTCCCCGCGCCCTTCTTTCCTTTACCTCACCTCTTTTCCTGCTAAGCTCGTTCGTTCAGGCACTTTTGCAAAAATTTTTTCTGATATGGTATCAATGAAATCAGTTTAGAAAAAAGTTTTTTTCAAACAATACTGATTTTTGCGAGCTTGGCCGAAAGGGGTTAGGATAAAGGAAAAGGGGATGCACGAAAACCGATGCAAGCATCGGTTGGGAAAAAACATAAAGGAAAGGGGAAAACCGCCGCGTTCTTGGGGCTTCTCGGTTTCCCCCTTCCCTTTTGGTTTGTCCCCTCGTTCCTCGAATAACTATAGCTACAAACCTTTAGAATGTTATCCAAACAATATTTAACCTTTTACTTCCGCTAAATTATCATTTAAACTTAACTCGGGTGTGCCATTGCCCGCGGGGGCTTCCCCGCAAAATTGTTATTTTTTGTGCATAATTTTATGATCCCGATGTATATTTTTTTGAAAAAATTTGTATAATACCATTTGTAAATCCTTTTTCAACACCCACGATCCCCCTTAATACCCTATACTTTAAACTTTTTCCACCGTGTTTTCAACATTTTTTGCGAATAATTACACTTTGAACAATGTTTTCCACATTTTTATAATTACATATGGTATAGAATCCCCGTAAATTGGCTATAATACTACCGGAAAGGGCAGCTCCGCAGCGGTGGAAAATTTTGTGGAAAACCGGCTCCAAGCCCGTAAAAAAGCAGGTTTTGGTCATTTTTTCTGCCCGCAGATATCGCCCGCAACGGAAAATGAAAGGAGAAATGCCGGAATATATCAAATATCGTTCAGTATTCCGGAATGTGCCGATATGATAAAAGGAGTAAACAGAAGAGTAGTGGAGATCACCAGTACGGACAATGATTATTTTGAAAAAGCCGTGCTTTATGTCAGGTCTGACAAAGGCGACGTGTCCGCAGCGCGGCTCGAAGATGAAGCAAGAGAATATATAGGCAGACTTACACCGAAAAACATTCCGCAGCGTCTGCCCCTTGCTTTTAAGATCGGAGCGGCGGCAGCCTCCGCCGCTGCTCTTACAATACTGATATACCTGCTCATTTGCCTGTGATCTTTCCGGATAAGGACTGAAAAACTCCTTGTCCGGAAAAATTTTTAAAAATTTACATAAAAATTTTGCAAAATCATTGTGTTTTAAAGTGAAATATGGTATAATTCTAATGAATATGTTTGTACATATGGAGGTAGTTATGCCGTACCCCGAAAAAAAATACCGCAGATTCCGTCCGGAAAACAAGCCGGACAATTCAGGAAAAATAACGGATACCTCCGGAGAAAGCTCCGGCGCGTCACTTATCATCGGACGCAATCCCGTTATTGAAGCCCTGAAAGCAGACAGAAGCATAAATACTGTCTATGTCAGCGGCGAAGGCGGAAGCCTCGGACTTATCTGCCGCATGGCAAGAGAAAAAGGTATAGTTGTAAAACAGGTCACCGATGCAAGACTTTCCGAAATGTGCGGAGGCGCTTCACATCAGGGCGTTGCTGCAAGCGGAGCCTGCGCAGTATATGCAACCGTAGAAGAACTTCTGGAAATATCAGCAAAAAAAGGTACAAAGCCTTTTATAATCATATGCGACGAAATAGAAGATCCCCACAATCTGGGAGCGATCATCAGAACTGCCGAAGCGGCAGGCGCAGACGGAGTAATTATCCCGAAGCGAAGAAGCGCGGCTCTTACCGAAACGGTATTCAAAACATCAGCAGGCGCTGCAAGCTGGCTGCCTGTGGCAAGAGTTGCAAATATACCGGCGGCTATTGATATCCTCAAGGAGCATGGCTTGTGGATATACGGAACGGACGCCTCCGGAGAAAATTATTCCTCCGCCGATATGACTGGGAGCGTAGGGCTTGTGATAGGCTCGGAAGGCTTCGGAATGGGACGGCTCGTAAGAGAAAAATGTGATTTTCTCCTGAAACTGCCGATGTACGGAAAAATAACTTCCCTGAACGCCTCTGTAGCGGCAGGGATATTCATGTATGAAACAGTAAGACAGCGCGCGGCGCAAATAAAATAAGGGAGGAACAGGATTTGGCTGACGGAAGATACTCGCTTGACGATATTCTCAATGAATATTCAACTGACAGCGGCGGAAGATCGGATAATAAAATAAGCATAGACGATATACTCGGCAGCTATGATGGCAAAAAAACGGAAACTTCCGCAAAAGCCGGCTCTGAAACTCACCATGATGAGGAAAAAATAACACTTCATAATACGGATATTTTTGAAAATGTCAATTCCCGTCTGAATGAACAGGATATATCTTACCGGCAGGAAGATACGGCAAACGGAAAAGCTCCGGCTGCCGAAAAAAAAGCTGTCCCTGTAAAGCAGGAACGGCCTGCAAAAGCAGCAGGACCGGCAAAGACTTCCGATGACGATTTTGAAAAGAAATATGAACGGCTTTCCGAAGCGTTCTCGGCTGTAAAGGAAAAAACACCCTCCGAACCGTATGTTCCGCAGCCTAAGCCGGACAGATCGTTCTCGGAAAAATTCGAGCAGACAGATCTTTACGGCGACAAGGAAGAAGAACGCGATACGGGCGAAGTAAAGGAAGAAATAAAACAGGGCATACGTTCCCTGTTCGGTAAAAAATCAGGCAAAAAGCCTGAAGCTCCGGAAGGGCCCGCCGTTCCCGAACCGCCGATACAGAGCGCCGGAGCCGGAAATAACGCCGGTGCGGACGACCCGTTTGAAAAATATTCCGCAATAGAGGAAAAAAACCTTGACGATATACTGAACGAATATTCGGACGCAAAAAAGAAAGAGGACAAAAAAGAAAATTCCCAGATGACCCTCCACAAGGGCATAACCGACCTTTTTACAAGGCTGATACCCAAGGCGGACGATCCCGAAGTATCGGGCAATACCGAGCTTCTGGACGGAATGATGAAAGCCAAAAAGGAACGTATCTCACGCACTCAGCACGTTGCTCCTATAGAAAGAAAATCAATA
This sequence comes from uncultured Clostridia bacterium, assembly GCA_947627905.1. Classification (GTDB taxonomy): domain Bacteria; phylum Bacillota; class Clostridia; order Oscillospirales; family Ruminococcaceae; genus RGIG8773. Next base: position 26,498 of record CANQXX010000023.1, on the reverse strand, counting down.
TCGGATATCGACCTCAATCTTGAAGATAAGATAATGTCCGATACGGGAGAAGTTCCCGCAGACGGTGAACAGAGCGAACTTGACAAGATAACGGCTCTTAAAGAACGCCGCAGCAAAAAAATAAAGGATTTCGTCCTTGTGGGCGAAGAAGAGGACGTTACCGGAGAAGAAACAGAGGAAGAAGAACAGCCTAAAGTAATTGATGATTTTGAAAGTTTTGAGGACGCGCCGTCCATAGCCCACGATATAGCTCAGCTGAAAGGAAGTCTGCTGCTCAGGCTCATAGTGCTGATAATATGCTTTGCGGCAAGTATGTATATCGCCGCTGCTAACGATAATCAGGGACTTCCTATAATGGAAATGCTCAACAAGCGCAGCCAGACAAATACATATCTTTTCGTAAACGCTATAATAGGTTTGTTCGCTGCATTTTCGAGCTATACGGTAATATCCTGCGGACTTTCAAAGATAGTTTCACTTAAAGCAGATTCAGACAGCCTGTGTGCCGTATCAATAGTAACATCAATAGCTTCTTCGATGATAATGTTTGCAAATACGAACCTTATAAGAGGCAGCTTTGCACACGTTTATATACCTGTGGCGATAGCTTCGCTGGCATTCAATACGATAGGAAAGCTGCTCATCGTCGGCAGAACGCAGAGAAGTTTCCGCTTCGTTTCGGAAAGCGGAGATAAATACGCCGTATTTCCCGTTACGGACGAGGAAGCTGCCCAGAATTTCACCAGAGGCGCTCTTAACGACTTCCCCAAGCTGGCGGCAATGAGAAAAACGGAATTTCTTTCGGAATTTCTTAAAACATCTTATGCAAGCGACAGCATGGACGGCTTCTGCCGCATATTCACGCCGGCAGTAATGATAGCTGCTGCGGTAGTGGGAATAGTTGCCGGTATCCTCGGAAAAACAGAACACGGTCCGTCGTCGGTCTATATAGGCATATCGGTATTTGTGGGAGTTATTGCCATATGCACCGGATTTTCCACCATGCTTACGGTAAATCTTCCCATGTACAGAGCGTCAAAGAAAAACGCCGCGTCACAGGGAGTTATCCTCGGATTTGACTGCATAGACGAATTTTCCGAAACTAACAGCGTGCTTGTTGATGCAGGACAGCTTTTCCCTCAGGGAAGCGTAAAACTTTCGGCAATAAAGGTCTTTTCCGATACGAGGATAGATGAAGCGATCGTTGAAGCTGCAAGCCTTGCAACTCAGGCGGGAAGCATACTGAAGAATATGTTCTATGATATAATCGGCGGAAAAACGGAGCTTCTGAACCCTGTTGAAAGCTATATTTTTGAGGATTCAATGGGACTTTGCGGCTGGATAAACAACAAAAGAATACTTCTCGGCAGCAGAGAGCTTATGGTAAATCACAGTATCGACGGCGTACCGCCGTTATCTAAAGAAAAAGAGTATACCGGTTCCGGACGATATGCAGTATATCTCTCGATATCGGGAGAGCTTTCGGCAATGTTCCTTGTGGAAATAACGCCTACTATGGAAATAATGCAGGCTCTTCAGGAGCTCCAGAAGAATGATGTATATGTGATGATACGTTCCGTGGATTCACTGGTATCAATAAGCCGTCTTTCGGAATTTTTCGATATTTCTCCCGAATACCTTAAACTTGTGCCGTTCCGTCTGCATGAACAGTTCAGCGAAGTCACGGCATATCAGGTAGAACAGAGAGCGTCTCTTGCCTGCTCCGGAAAATTTTCTTCACTTGCATCGCTTGTGCTCAGCAGCATACACATGAAAGGCACGATAAATCTCGGAATAGGCTTGCAGGCTGTATCCATGCTGCTCGGAGTTCTGATATGTCTGGTAATGGTAGTGCTGAATAGTTTTCAGGAGCTGTCGGCAAGCATGGTAATGACATACAATATCATTTTCACCATGATACTGCTTGTGATGCAGTTCTTCCGGAAAAACTGATGTTTGCCGTTCAGGGATAGTCCCGCATTGACTTTTTCCACGATATATATTAAAATATCAATATCAAACCGAAAGGACATACGCCATGAAGAACTTACTTGTTATAAACGGTCCTAATCTTAATTTGCTGGGCGAACGCGAACCCGGCACATACGGCTCAGAAAGCTATGAAAGCATCTGTGCGGAGATCAGGAGCAAGGCTGCCGAGCTGGGCTTTGACAGCTGCGAATTTTTCCAGTCCAATCACGAAGGCGATATAATAGATAAGATACACGCCGCAAGAATTGATAAATGCGGAGTTATCCTCAACGCCGGTGCATTCACCCATTACAGCTATGCCATAAGGGACGCCATTGCCGCCGTAAAAATACCCGTAATAGAGGTCCACATTTCCAATATCTGCGCAAGAGAAGAATTTCGTCATACCTCCGTCATTGCTCCGGTCTGCTCCGGAAGTATTTTCGGCTTCGGAAAGGACGGATACCTTCTTGCCGTTCAGGCTATTGCATACAAAACAGAACATACAAACTGACCCCGGAGGAACATTATGGATTTTAAATTTTGTCCCCAGTGCGGCGAAAAACTGTATCCGAAAGTATGCGGAGACGAGGGAGAGATCCCGTTCTGCGATAACTGCGGCAGACCGTTTTTCCCGTTTTCATATACTTGTGTGATATGCCTTTGTGTTACTGAGGATAATTCCGAGATCGCCCTTATAAAACAGGGATATGTTTCAAAAAATTATATCAATGTTGCCGGGTATGTCAAGCGCGGCGAAATACCGGAAGTTACTGCCGTTCGTGAGGTCAAAGAGGAAGTAGGGCTTGAAACGGTCTCCTGCAAATATATAGGCAGCTATTACCACGCCAAGAGCGACAACCTGATGCTCGGATATATCTGCAAGGTCAGAAAAGCGGAGCTGAAAACCTCCGTTGAAGTTGACTGTGCGGAATGGTTCCCTCTGAAATATGCCCAGCAGCTCCTTCGCTATGACAGCGTAGGTTGGAATCTGCTCAACGACTACCTTAAAATTGTTTTTGGCGAAACAAACGAAGCAAAATAATATCCGGCAGATCTGCTCTTTGCAAAAAATTTTTCTCCGGAATACAAAAAATTGATGATTTTCTCTTGCAACTTGGCAAATTTGTGTTATAATAGTAATATGTGATTTTTGAATTGTATTTTTTAGGAGGATATTAAATGAATATTGAACTTTTATCTTTGTTTATGAGAGCGGAAGCTGCCGCTGCTCCGGCAGAACAGCCGGACATGACAGGCTCGTTTATTTCAAGCCTTGTTGTTATGGTGCTCGTTTTTGTAATGATGTATTTTATCATGATACGTCCGCAGAAGAAAAAAGAAAAAGAAGCCAAGGAAATGCGCGATAATCTCCAGATAGGCGATGAAGTGACCACTATAGGCGGCATCACCGGTATCATCGTCCGCAAGGGAGAAGATACGGTCGTTATAGAAACAGGCGGCGATCGTTCCAAGATAAGAGTAAAGCTCTGGGCAATATCCGAAAATGCTACGGTCCATGACGCTCAGGAAGAAGCAGTAAAAAAGAAATAAAAATCTGACTTTGGGTGGAATAAGTTCAATAAAATACCGGTGGGGAAACCATCGGTATTTTTTGTTCACAGAATATTTACATAAGTATCGTACCGAAATCCGTTTCAATCTATAAATAAATGATGTATAATACATATGTATACTTATCTTGTGAATTTTATCAAAAGGGGGAAAAATATGCGCCGTTCCGTAAAAGCGAAGCTGATGATATTCACAGTCATAGTATTTGCGGCTGCGGCAGCCGCTTTTTCCCTGCTTGCCTATTCGGCGGCAAAGCGTTCCGCAGAAGCCGCTGCAATATCGGTCATAGAGCAGAGCGCCGTGTCCGCCGCAGAAGCCATATCCGGCAAGGCGGAAGGCATTTACGCCGTAGGAAAGGACATCTCCGCAGACCTTGCACTCAGCCGTGCTCCCGATGACCTGAGAACACGCTTACTTGAACTGAAAAACGAAAGCTATTCGGGGAGCGGTTCATATTTCGATGTGGCTTATTCCTCCGATCTTATATCCATAGACGGACATACGGATTATTCCGGATATCCTGCCGTTGTAAGCGCGGCGGCAGGCACGGCAATGCTGTCAGAACCCTTTGAGCTTGACGGAAAAACTGTTGTATGCTATTCTGCTCCTATGAATTATCTTGACGATGAGCGCGCCTGTGTTCTGGTGGGGATATTTGACGGGAATTTTATTTCGGATGCAGCTTCAAACATTGCGCTCGGCAGCAGTTCAGCCGCTTATGTTAAGGGAGAAAACGGGATAATTTCCGGGAAGCCCTCAACAGCCGAAAATACATATACCGCAGAAGCCGCCGTTTCCGGAAGAACAGGCTGGATAGTCTGTGTGGACGCTGTTCCGTCGGAGCTTATGCCGGATCTTACATCTGAAATACTTTTGATAGCGGTCATATCCACGGCGCTGGCTGCCGTATTCTGCGTTATTATTGCTGTTTTTATCGGGCGGTCACTTGGTCCTGTTCCACAGCTTGCTCAAAGAATATCCGCGCTTGCAGACGGAGATTTTACATCTCCCGTACCGGAAGTAAATTCCTCAGACGAGCTTTCCGTAATAGCTTCCGCCCTTGAACGCACTGCTGCCGCGCTCAAAGACTGCGTAGACGAGATAACCGGTTCTGTTTCAGATGTTGCCGACGGCGATATAGCGGAAAATGGTCCTGCGGCAAAGACGTCCGTTATGAATTACAAAGGAGATTTTTCCTCTATTTATGAAGCTCTTTCCAAGCTGAAGGGCTTTTTAAGAGGAACTATGGACGATATCCGTTCAGCCTCCGAATCGGTCGCCGTAAGCGCCGAAAAAATAGGCGCAATGGCTCCTCCGGAAAATGAAAATTTTGATATAAATATCCGTGAAAATTTATCCGTTGAAGAATATGCCTCGGCAGCTTCGGACAAGCTGGCAGAAGCATTTTCCGCGCTCAGGGAGGAACGCGGAAAGCTCATGCAGCTTTCTCAGGCAGTTTCGGCAGTAAATGTAAATGCTGACGATATCAGGGCAATTTCCGAACAGATACAGGACATTGCATTCCAGACAAATATACTTGCTCTTAACGCCGCAGTAGAGGCGGCTCACGCCGGAGAAAACGGAAAGGGCTTTGCCGTAGTAGCCGACGAAGTGCGTGCGCTTTCAAAAAGCAGCTCCGACGAAGCAAAAAAGACATCTGAGCTTATCGAAACGATAATTTCAAATGTTGAAAACAGCGTTTCTCTTGCAAATGAAACTGCCGGAGCACTGGACAAAGCGGAAAGATCAACGGCGGAAATTTCCGCATACATAGAAAAAATAAATACCGCCGCCGCTGAAATGTCCGAAACGATAAAATATGAAAAAAACAGGATATCCGACCTTGCGGAGCACATCTCGGAAATTTCCTGCAATTCCCCCAAAGAAGAAGCCGAGGACATAATAAATGACGCCAGACATCTGAAAGAGATAACCAATTTTTTCAGATCGTAATAAATCAAAACTGCCCGTTAAAAATAAGGACAGCAAATTCAAAAAGGAGAGATCTTTTTATGAAAAGAAACATTATTTTTCCTGTTTTGTTATGCGCTGCGGGAATAGTATTTTGCGGCTGTGAAAACAAAACTTCTGCCGACGTTACCGTAACTCAGGATACATCGGCAGCTGCAATTACGGCAGATATAACCTCGGAGGACGCTGAAAATATTGCCATTGCCGACGCCGGTATCAACAGTTCGGACATAACAAGCATAAAAGTATCGCGCGATAATGAGAACGGCAAAAGCGTTTTTGAAGTGGATTTTTTTGACGCTTCTAACGAATATGAATATGAAATAAGCGCCGAGACCGGAGAGATAATTTCAAAAAGCATGGAAGTCCGTGACGCGGTGCAGACAGTTCCGGCGGAAACGTCCGGAACTGCTCCTCTTGACACCACGACCGTACAGCCTGCCGTTACCGAATCAACTACTACCACAGCGGCGCCAGTATCCGTATCGGCAAACGCCGCAGTTACTTCCGCTAAGAGCATAACCGAAGCCGAAGCAAAAAGTATCGCATTTGAAAATGCCGGAGTAAAAGAATCCGATGTGGAATACATCAACGTAAAGCCGGACAGAGACGACGGCAGAGACATCTTCGACGTTGAATTTTACGCAAACGGCACTGAATACGATTATGAAATAGACGCTTCCGACGGCAAGGTCCTTTCAGCCGACAAAGAGCTTGAAAATCTGAAAATACCAAAGAGCACGGAAAAGCAGTCCGGAAGCAAAATAACCGAAGCCGAAGCAAAAGAGATTGCTTTTGCCGACGCAGGTATCTCCGAAGCTGATGCAAAGCGTATAAAATCCGAATTTGACCGCGACGACGGCAAGGAAATTTACGAGATCGAATTTTACTACAACAATATGGAATACACATATGAGATAAATGCCGCAGACGGCGCGATAATTGACAAAGAGATCGACAGAGATTAAAATTTTCCCCCTGTTCGTTTGAGCAGGGGGAAAATTATGCTTTTACGCTTTTTTTAATTATTATATTACGAATACATTTCGGTCATTTTATTCAGTATGCGCCCGTATACTTCCATGTAATAAGCGTAATCGGCGGCAGAAAGATCATCCGTATCTATTTCGTCAAATTCCTCTTCCAGTTCGTCAAGACGTTCCTCATATTCGTCCAGTTCTTCCAGCATATCGCCATAGCTGCCTAACATGGACAAATAATCTCCGGAAGAAAGCGAGTTCATATATTCCTTATAGAAATCTACATACTCGTCCCAGAAAGCCTCATATTCATCAAGAAAGGCTTTTAGTTCGGGAGTTACTTTGTCGGAAGAAAGCTTGTTATCTGAAACTTTTGACGATTCATCAGTATTATTATCGTCATTGAATGTATTATCATTAAATGCACCATCAGGCAACTTATCAAGTTTATTACAATCTGCAAAGGCATTAACTCCGAACTTGGTATCATTTCCCCAAACAATTACAGATTCAAGATTTTTACAACCCATAAATGCACATTTTCCAACATTTGTTACTTCGCTGGGAATGCTTATATTATTTAGGCTTGTACAATCTTTAAATGAATAATCCCCTATAATTTCTCCACCCCAAAAAATGACTGATGTCATATCGGAACAACCCTCAAAAGCTGATTCATCTATCATAAGGCAACTACTTGGTATGCTTACACTTTGTAATCCACAATTTTTGAATGCGCACTTGCCGATACTTGTTATATCACCCCAAATAATTATTGTTTCCAGACCAGAACAATTTTCAAATGTGGAATCTTGTATTTCGGTTACTGAACTTGGAATGCTAAAACTACTTAATTGGGTGCAATTTTTAAAAGCAGATGAACCAATAGAAATAGGTTTAGCCCACATAGAAATAGAATTTAAATCGCTGCAATTTTCAAATGCAGATTCACCGATACGGCTTACTGCATGATTATCAATTTCTGACGGAATTGAAACATATGAACCTTTACCTATGTAATCGGTGATTTCAATAGTGTCATCATCGTAAATAACATATAAAAAGTCATCAGATTCATGTTTTTCACCGTCAATGGGCTTAGCAGAAGCTGAAAAATTGATCTCTGTTTCTGCTTCCACAGCAGTCGTTCCCGACAAAACCTCCGCTTCCGTTGTTTGCTCGTCAGACGTTTCTTTTATTGAAGAAAATGATTTATTTGTCGTCTTGCTATTTCCGCACGCCGAAAAACTTACCGCCATAACCGCCGCCGCTGTCAAAGCGGCTATTTTTTTGTACATATCAAAATTTTTAATTTTTTTCATAGCAATGCAACTCCTTCAAAAAATTTATATTCCGTCTTTGTTGTAACTGTCACAGAGAATGTTCATAGCTTTTGCCAACTTATAATTATATGTCAAAAGGAAAACAGCACTGCATATCCAACAAGCAACATAAATAATTAAAGCCAGAAAAACACCAACTTTTTCTTGAATAAATGAGGGTATGAATGCAGCAGCGTCTCCCAGAATGAATAGGAGCATGCCAAGAAAATTCCACCCCCAGAATGAACCTGCCCCGAAACGATAATTCAATCCTCTGTGATAGATCTCTCCACCGATACGATTAGAAATGTTATGAAACCATACCAATCCGCCAATGCCCAATGTGAGCGGTGAAACAATAAAAAACATCAGGCAGTAATGCATAGTCCTTTTTCCGTCATAACGTGAAACTATCAGATTTACATCATCTGAAATACGCGAATAATATACCAATCCGTATATTCCAAATGTCAGTAAACTGAAAATAATAAGTTTTGCCAGACTGCGATTTGTTGAAAGATATATCGCAGTCCGTACTTTTTGAGGCTGACTCTGCTCTGTTTTCTGCACAACCTGTTCCGTTTCATTCATTATATACCCTCTCCTTTGTAAATGTAATATTTTGTTACATTTATAGAATTTTACAGACATTAATCTGTGATAATCATTATAGCACGATAAAACAGCTTTGTCAAGTATTTAAATCATTAAAGATTTATTAAAAACAGTCATTTAAAAGCCTGTGTTTTTTACGCGTAAATAATTAGTATTATAATCATTTTTTTGTATAATAATACTAATGCTCATATAAGGTATAGAAGTATTATCAGCAATAGTGTATAATTTTTTTAAAAGGAGAGAAAATCTATGATCCTATTTGTTGCCGACCGTATAAAAGACCTCCGCGAAAAAGCGGGAATGACCCAGACCCAGCTTGCAAGACGGCTGAAAGTATCCAGAAGCGCAGTAAATTCATGGGAAATGTCACTTTCAACACCGTCAAGCATATACCTTGCAGAGCTGTCGAAAATTTTCGGAGTTACTACAGACTATCTTCTGAGCCTTGACGACGGAGTTAAGGTAGATATTACAGACCTTGACGAACAGGAGCAGGAGATCGTCATAAGACTGGTAGATCACTTCAAGACCGCAAAAGCGTAACTCTGTGAAGTATTTTTCTGTTTGTGATACCGAAAAATTTTCTTCATAACAGCCTGTGTTTTTTACGCGGACAAAAAAGCTCCTCCCTCGTTTTTTAACGAAGGAGGAGCTTTATTTCTTTTTAGTATTTTTTAGTATTTTACGGATATTTCCGACGTATCGTCAATATTATCTCCGTAAACACATATGTCTGCAGTAAAGTTTTCTATCTCATCTGAGGAAGATAAGCCTGCTTCCTCAAGATCATTGTCATATACGGTAATTGATAAAAGTCCGTATTCTCCGTCGGGAATATCTGCACTGAAAGTTAAATACGCTTCCTTTCCATTCAGTGAAAATTCACCGTTCCAGTCATCTTCTATCTGAATTTCTCCGCCGCTTTTGTTTTCCGCAAGGAACAAAAGCCATGCTGCCGCGTCAAACGGCGGATCATATTCGGGATTTTGGACCATACCTTTTGAAATTATCCGCACACCGTTTTTATTATATACTTCTTCACCTGAGGTATCTATCGGCGTATTATTATCGGAATATCCGAACGTCAAATATTTTTCTTCGGTAAGTGCATGATAAATTTCATCACATACAACAAAGCTTACAACAAAATTTTCAGCAGTTCCCAGACCCAATACATCTGATATATTTGCCGGAAAAAGTTCATCAGTACTTATTTCAATAACAGCTTTTTTACCCGGCATAATGTACTCACCTGCGGAGCTTTTGGCAAAAATACCGTTTACGGATACTGTCGGTACAAAAGCGTTGACCGCTTCAGCGGAATTATTTTCCGCTTCGAGCCATAGGATCGTTTCATCATCATATCTGAATAACGCTTCGGAAATTATCTTTATTCCGCCCTCATCGTAAACCATATCTTTGGCAAAATCAACGATAGTATAGCCATACTGCGGCGGTATGCCTTCCGAAAGCCGCTTTGCGTATGTGTCGGTGCTGTAGTCAAAGCCGTCATGCTTTTCAGTCTCAATGCGGAAAAGTTCTTCAAACACCGTTTCGTATGATTCGTTTTCTGCGGAAACGTTAAATTCCACATCTGCTATATCCGTAAATCCAAATCGTTCAAAATCGCTTTGGTATACAATGATCTTATCAGAGTTGGAATTGCCCGGATCGAGCCTGAAATATGAATAATTGCCCGTGGAATACAACATATAACCGTTTGCGGAAAAATCACTCATGGAAAATGTAAACTGCTCTTCGGTATTGTTTTCAAAGCAGATCTCAAACTCGGCGCGTTCCTCGGACAGCTTCGGTTCTGATGCGGTAATTTTTATTCCGTCCTTATCATAAAGAACATTTTCAAGGACGTTCCCGGAACTTGTACTGTTTTGCTCCTGATCAGCCGGTTCAGTGTCGTTTATTATCCTGTGAGTTATAGTCTCATTTTCCGCCGGTGGGATTTCCGTAGTTTGATCGGTTTTGGTATCGCTGCACGCAGGCAATGATAATGTAATAAAAAGCACTGCAATAATGCAAAGTAATTTTTTCAACCCATTGCCCCCTATCAAGACCGCAGTTATCTATTCTTCCTTTTCATTGACCGAGATACCGAGAATATCAAGGCTTTCCTTGTCAACGGGCGACGGGCAGGAGGACATCAGCTCGGATGCGTTCTGTACTTTCGGGAACGCCGTAACATCGCGGAGACTGTCCGCGCCGCACATTATCATTGCCAGTCTGTCAAGACCGATACCCATTCCGCCGTGAGGAGCAGCGCCGTATTTGTAAGCGTCTACAAGGAAGCCGAATTTTGCTTCTATTTCCTCATCGGTAAGACCCAGAGCCTTGAACATTCTCTGCTGTAGCTCGTAGTCGGTAATTCTTATAGAACCGCTGGAAAGCTCCGTGCCGTTAAGAACCAGATCGTATGCCTTTGCAAAGACCTTTTCGGGATCGGTATCAAGATATTGCAGACATTCGTCCATAGGCATTGTGAACGGGTGATGCATAGCGAGCCATTCGCCGCTTTCCTCGTCATATTCAAAGAACGGGAACTCGGTTATCCACAGGAAATTGAATTTTCCCTCCGGGATAAGGTCAAGCTGCTTTCCCACTTTAAGCCGAAGCGCGCCGAGCGTAGGCAGGGTCACGCTGTTTTTATCCGCAACGATAAGCACTACATCGCCCTTTTCCGCGCCAAGTGTTTTCAGAATGTTTTCAAGCTCGCCCTCAGCCATGAATTTTGCAAATGAGCTGCTTGGAGCGTCCTCTACCCAGCGGACATAAGCAAGTCCTTTTGCGCCTATGCCCTTTACATATTCGGTCAGCTTGTCGATCTCTTTTCTGGTGAGAACGGCAGCAGCGTTCTTTGCAACGATCGCTCTTACCGAGCCGCCAGCTTCTATCGCAGAAGTAAATACCCCGAAGCCGCAGTTTTTAACCAGTCCGGAAATATCCCGTATTTCCATGCCGAAACGGGTATCGGGCTTGTCGGAACCGTAACGGTTCATAGCGTCGGTATAGGTAAGCCTTGGCAGAGGCGTAGGAATGTCAATATCCAGAACGTCCTTAAATATACGTTTTACAAAGCCTTCGCCCATTTGCAGAATGTCCTCCACGTCCACAAAGGACATTTCAATATCTATCTGCGTAAATTCGGGCTGTCTGTCGGCACGGAGATCCTCATCGCGGAAACATCTTGCAAGCTGGACATAGCGGTCAAATCCGGCTATCATAAGCAGCTGCTTGTAGATTTGCGGAGACTGGGGAAGAGCGTAGAATTTGCCCGGGTGTACTCTTGACGGAACAAGATAATCCCTTGCGCCCTCTGGCGTTGATTTTATCATCATAGGAGTTTCGATCTCGATAAATCCGTTCTCGTAAAAATAGTCACGGGCGGATTTTGCTATTTTGCTTCTGGTGATGATATTATCCTGCAAGGTTTTTCTTCTCAGATCAAGATAACGGTATCTAAGGCGGAGCTCCTCGTTGGTATTGGTATTATCGACGATCTCAAACGGCGGGGTCTGTGCCTTTGCAAGTATACGCAGATCGTCCACAAAAATCTCAACACGTCCGGTAGCGATCTTTTCATTAATGCTTTCACGTTCACGGACAACGCCCTTTGCCATTACAACATATTCGGAATGGCAGGAAGAAGCCTTTTCAAAAACAGCCTTGTCGCTGGTTTCGTCGAACGTGAGCTGAACAACGCCCGTTCTGTCGCGGAGAACGATAAAGATTATTCCTCCTTTATCGCGGACTGTATCCACAAAACCGCCGACGGTAACGGTCTCGCCCGCTTTAAGGACTTCGCCGCAATAATGGGTCCTTTTAAGACCTTTCATAGAATCTGCCATAATAAAACTTCCTTTCAGAAATCAATTATTTCGTAAGTGCACTGATAGACTGCTCTATCTTCGCCATTTTTTCCTGTGCCTTGGCAAGTTTTGCTTTTTCGGCTTCGACCTGCTGCGCAGGCGCTTTGGCTATAAATCCCTGATTGTTCAGCTTGTTTGACGAGAAATCTATATCTTTCTGAACTGCCGCCTTTTCCTTGTTCAGACGTGCAAGCTCCTTTTCCTTATCTACAAGCTCGTCCATAGGAATGAATATCCTTGCGCTGTCCGTTACTACCATTACCGCATCGGGAACGTTTACCTTTTCGGCAATTTCCACTCCGGACGCGGAAGCAAGACGTTCAAAGAACATTCTTCCATGCTCAAAAATTTCTGTTTCAGCGGTTTCGATATGAACTGCCGCTTTCTTTGAGGGCGGAACATTCATTTCTGAACGGCGGTTCCTTATTCCCTTTATGGCTTCGATTATCTTGCCGAACTGCTTTTCTTCCTTTTCAAAATTAAGGCTTTCATCATATTCCGGGAATTTTGAAAGTATGCAGGGAACGTCCCCGTCCGAAACGGCAGACCATATTTCCTCGGTGATGAACGGCATGAACGGATGAAGAAGTTTCAACATTCCCTGAAGTACAAATACCAGAACGTCCTGCGCAGTCTCAGCTGTTTTTCCGCCTGCCGCTATCCTCGGCTTTGTAAGCTCGATATACCAGTCGCAGTAAACGTCCCAGATAAAATCATAAAGTTTAGCAACTGCAACGCCAAGTTCAAAGCTCTCCAGATTGTCATTAACTTCCTTTGCCAGACGATTAAAACTGCTGACTATCCACTTGTCCTCAATGTTTAGATCTTCGGGAAGTCCGTTAAATTTAAAGTCCTCCGGCAAATTCATCAGAACGTATCTTGAAGCATTCCAGAGCTTGTTTGCAAAGTTTCTTGAAGCCTTTACCTTTTCATCGGTGTAACGCATATCGTTTCCGGGAGCGTTTCCCGTCGCAAGCATGAAACGGAGAGCGTCCGCGCCGTATTTGTCGATCTCTTCAAGAGGGTCAATGCCGTTTCCAAGGGATTTGGACATTTTCCGTCCCTGCGCGTCACGGACAAGTCCGTGTATAAGAACGGTGTCAAAAGGCGCTTTGCCCATGTTTTCCAGACCGCTGAACATCATTCTTATTACCCAGAAGAAAATTATATCATATCCCGTAACAAGTGTATTTGTTGGATAGAAATATTTCAGATCCTCGGTGTTATCGGGCCAGCCAAGGGTCGAGAAAGGCCACAGCGCAGAACTGAACCATGTATCCAGCGTATCCGGATCCTGACGCATGGGTTTTCCGCACTTTGGACAAACTGCACTGTTTTCCTTGGTAACCACCATTTCTCCGCAGTCGTCGCAATAGAACGCCGGTATCTGATGTCCCCACCATATCTGACGGGAAATGCACCAGTCGCGGATATTTTCCAGCCAGTGGAAATATGTCTTTTCAAATCTTTCGGGAACAAATCTTGTTTCGCCGTTTTTAACGGCGTCGATAGCAGGCTGTGCAAGGGGCTTCATCTTTACGAACCACTGAGTTGAAACTTTGGGTTCAACGGTCGTTCCGCAGCGGTAGCAGGTACCAACATTGTGAACGTGTTCTTCTATCTTCACAAGATAGCCGCCCTTTTCCAGATCTTCAACTATCTTCTTCCTTGCTTCATAGCGATCCATTCCCGCATATTCGGGATAATCGTCAACTATGTGAGCATCGTCGGTCATAACGTTGAGTACGGGCAAATTGTGACGGAGACCTACTTCAAAGTCGTTGGGATCGTGAGCAGGAGTGATCTTTACAACGCCCGTTCCGAAATCCATTTCAACGTAATCATCGGCAATAACGGGGATCTCCCTGCCGACAAGGGGAAGTATAAGAGTTTTGCCCACAATATCCTTGTAACGTTCATCGTTGGGATTTACCGCAACGGCAGTATCGCCCAGCATTGTTTCCGGACGGGTCGTAGCAAGTTCAACATAGCCGCTGCCGTCCTTGAAAGGATAGCGCAGGTGCCAGAAATGCCCTGCCTGCTCCTCAAAAGTAACCTCCGCGTCGGAAAGGGAGGTCTTACAGTGAGGACACCAGTTTATGATCCTTTCGCCACGGTAGATAAGACCTTTTTCATAATACTTTACGAAAACTTCCTTAACTGCTTTTGAGCAGCCCTCATCCATGGTAAAGCGTTCTCTTGACCAGTCGCAGGAGCTGCCTAATTTTTTGAGCTGTTCAACGATACGTCCGCCGTACTGCTTCTTCCACTCCCATGCGCGCTCCATGAACTTTTCACGTCCTATGGCTTCCTTGGTAAGACCCTCTTTAGCCATAGCCGCAACTATCTTTGCTTCGGTCGCGATAGCGGCGTGATCCGTTCCGGGAAGCCAGAGAGCTGCATAGCCCTTCATGCGCTTCCAGCGGATAAGTATATCCTGCAAGGTTTCATCAAGGGCGTGTCCCATATGGAGCTGTCCGGTAATGTTCGGAGGAGGGATAACTATTGTATACGGCGTTTTCTGAGGGTCCCGCTCTGCCTTGAAGCAATCGTTATCCACCCAGAACTTATATATCTTATCCTCGACTTCTTTTGGGTCGTAGATCTTTGAAAGTTCCTTTTTCATTTTAAAACCGTTCCTTTCGATAAAAGATAAATACATATTTAATGATACCATATTTACCGGAAAAATGCAACATTTATTTTCAGTATCAATTGTGAAATACGGTAAATTTTATGTGTATTTTCGGCAAATTACAAAATATTTACCGTATTCGGATTACAAAATGTTAACTAAATGCATATTGACATTATATGTATTGTGTGATATAATTTTTCAGTATCGTTGATGATAAATAACACTTTCACAGTTTTACGGAAGAATGAATAATTATATTATATGTGTGTTCATGAATTTCAGGAAAGGAACGCAGGCTTGCTATGGATTGGCTCTTTATAAAAGAATATTATCCTCTTTACATAAGATCCGCCGTTCTTACGATCACTATCGGCGTATTGGGAATAGTTCTGTCCGTTATTGTCGGTATGATATGCGCCCTTTGCAGATATTATAAGATCCCCCTGCTGAACGGAATAGCCGCGGCTTATACCGAGCTTTCAAGGAACACTCCGCTTATAGTTCAGCTTTTTTTCCTGTTTTTCGGACTTCCGAAAGTGGGTATAGTCCTTTCTCCGGAAGCCTGCGGAACGATAGGTCTTGCTTTCCTCGGCGGAGGATATATGTCAGAATCCTTTCTGAGCGGTCTCGGATCGGTGAGAAAGATCCACCTTGAAGCCGCCGCCAGCCTTGGACTGAACGGTGCGCAGACTATGAAAAGCGTTATACTTCCTCAGGCAGCATCGGTCTCAACGCCGGCAGTATGCGCAAATGTCATATTCCTGCTGAAAGAGACCAGCGTATTCAGCGCCGTATCTCTTGCCGACCTTATGTATACCGCAAAAGACCTTATCGGTATGTATTACAATACTACCGAGGCGCTGACCATGCTTGTAATTGCTTATCTTATAATGATACTGCCAATTTCTATAGTTTTCACGCTGCTGGAAAGGAGGCTCCGCCATGAAAGGGTATGAAGTCCTTTTCACAGGGAATAACTTTCTGCGTCTCCTCAGCGGTCTCTGGGTAACGCTCAGGATATCTCTTATATCCATAGGCATATCCCTTGTGCTGGGCGTTCTTCTGGGTGCGGCTATGACGGTAAGGAACAAAGCGGTAAAAGCCGTCTGCAAGGTATATCTTGAAGTCGTGAGGATAATGCCCCAGCTGGTGTGGCTGTTCATAGTATTTTTCGGCATAACGCGTTCTACCGGGATAAATCTTTCCGGAGAAACAGCGGCGATAATAGTATTTACTATATGGGGAACGGCTGAAACAGGCGACCTTGTGCGGGGAGCTTTCGTTTCTATACCCGCTCATCAGTATGAGTCGGGTCTTGCTCTCGGTCTTGGAAAGGCGCAGCTTTATTTCTACGTTATCCTGCCGCAGACCGTGCGCAGGCTCACGCCGAATATAATAAATCTTTCAACAAGAATGATAAAGACCACCGCTCTGGTATCTCTCATAGGAGTTACCGAAGTGCTTAAAGTCGGAAAACAGATCATAGACGCAAACCGTTATGATGCTCCCGACGCGGCAATATGGGTCTATGCAGCAATATTCTTTATGTATTTTATAATATGCTTTCCGCTGTCGGTATTCTCTAAAAAGCTTGCCGACCGCAGCAAATAACGGCTGAAGGAGATGACCGCAATGAACGAAGATGTTGTTATAGAAGTCAGGGATCTTAAAAAGGTTTTCGGCGAAAACGTTGTGATAAACGGCATAAGTCTTACGGTAAAAAAAGGCGAAACAGTCGTTCTGATAGGTCCGTCCGGCTGCGGAAAATCCACGCTTCTTCGCTGTCTGAACGGTCTTGAACCGATACAGGGCGGCTCGGTGCTGCTGCACGGAGAACCGGTAGAGTACGGTAAAAGAAGCCTTTACAGGATACGTCAGAAGATAGGCATGGTATTTCAGGATTACGGACTTTTTCCGCATATGACAGTGCTTGACAACATCATGCTTGCGCCGGTCAAAGTCCAGAAGCGTTCAAAGCAGGAGGTCACGGAGGAAGCCATGTCCCTTCTGGAAAGAGTAGGGCTCGGAGACAAGGCAAAATCATATCCCTCCCAGCTTTCCGGCGGACAGCAGCAAAGAGCGGCTATCGTCCGCAGCCTTATAGTTCACCCGGACATAATGCTGCTTGACGAAATAACGGCTGCACTTGACCCGGAAATGGTCCATGAGGTGCTGAATGTTGTGCTCGACCTTGCCAAAAACGGTTCTACCATGATAATAGTCACCCACGAAATGGCGTTTGCGGAAGCAGCCGCCGACCGTGTTATCCTTATGGACGGCGGAATTATCGTTGAAGAAAATCCGCCGGAAAAATTCTTCCGCGATCCGGACACGGAACGTGCAAGAAAATTCCTCAGCACATTTTCATATTCAAGATAATAAAGAACAAATGAGATCCTGCCGGTTTTACCCGTCAAAAATAATAATTTTCCACATTTTGTATTCTTTATTTTTGAATATTCCTACGAAAATAAAAAATTTGGAAATTTCTATTGACAAGACAAAGGGGTAAGAGTATAATATCTATATATCAGATAGGTTTTATATATGATGATCCCGGATATGTTTTTCCTGCCGGAAAAAAGCCGATATACTATCAGACGGATCTGTCTGTAAACTATATTTATTGAAGGAGTAATTTTTATGAAAAAGATCAAAAAAATAATTGCCGCCGCTGCGGCAGCCGTTCTTGCATTGAGCCTTGCAGCCTGCGGAGGAAGCGGGACTGCATCCGAAAACAGCGGCGCTGCCGAAAGCGCTTCTATCTACAGGACGCTTGATGACATCAAGTCATCGGGAACGCTTAAAATAGGCGTTTTCTCCGACAAGAACCCGTTCGGATACGTTGACAACAACGGTGAATATCAGGGCTATGACGTTTATTTTGCAAAGCGCCTTGCGGAAGATCTCGGCACCGAGCTTGAGCTTGTTCCGGTAGAAGCGGCAAGCCGTGTGGAGTTTCTTGAAACAGGCAAGGTGGATATTATCCTTGCAAACTTTACCGTTACTGATGAACGTGCTGAAAAAGTAGATTTTGCACTTCCTTACATGAAAGTTGCTCTCGGAGTTGTTTCTCCGGACAGCGCAGTCATAACCTCCGCCGACGATCTTGCAGGCAAGAAGCTCATCGTCGTTAAAGGAACTACGGCTGAAACATATTTTACCGAAAATTATCCCGATGTTGAGCTTGTAAAGTTCGATGAATACAATGAAGCATATTCTTCGCTTCAGGACGGACGAGGAGACGCTTTTTCAACGGATAACACTGAAGTTCTTGCATGGGCAATGCAGAATCCCGGATTTACCGTAGGCATTGAGTCTCTCGGCAGCATTGATACCATTGCTCCGGCTGTTTCCAAAGGAAATGAAACTCTTCTCACATGGATAAATGACGAGATCACATCACTTGCGGGAGAAAATTTCTTCCACAATGACTATGACGCTACGCTTGCTCCTGTTTACGGCGACGCAGTAGACAAGGAAAATCTTGTTGTTGAAGGCGGCATTGTAAAAGCTGAATGATCGTTCCAGAACACAAAAAGCTCTCCGTTACCGCGGAGAGCTTTTTTAATGCAATTTATTCCTTAAATCTTATTTTATCGGCAGAAGCGTTGAACGCATTAAGCACCTTTGGGTTGAACGTTCCGCATTCACCGTCGTTTATCATCTTTACCGCCGTTTCAAAATCAAACGCTTTTTTGTAAACTCTCGGTGAGACGAGCGCGTCGTAAACGTCAGCTATAGCTACCACCTGAGCCCATATGGAAATATCATCTCCGACAAGTCCGTCCGGATATCCCCGTCCGTCCCAGCGTTCATGGTGATGACGCGCAATGTCATAGCTGTAATTGTATATGTCGTTGTCCATAATATCCGGTATCTGGGTAAGTATATCGCAGCCCTTTGTAGTATGCTGCTTCATTATCTCAAATTCCTCTTTGGTAAGACGTCCCGGCTTGTTAAGGATACTGTCCGATATGGCTATCTTTCCTACATCGTGAAGTATCGACGCCGTAACTATCTTTTCTATCTCATGTCTTGGAAGATAATATTCCGGATACATTTCTGAAACTGCCGTCATAAGTATTTCGGTCAGTCCGCATATGCGCTTTACATGCTCTCCGGACTCACAATCACGAAATTCTATCAGCGTTGCAAGGGTCTCCACCATGGACAGATTGACCTTGTTAAGACGTTCTACCTGCTCGTTGACGATATCTTCCAGATCGTTCCTGTGCCTGTAAAGCTCAATGATATTTCCGATACGGCATTTTAAGAAGTTCATCATGAACGGCTTGTTGATAACATCCACCGCGCCGAGATTATAAGCGTCCATAAGCATTTTTTCGCTGCTTTCGGCAGTTATTATAAACACCGGTATGTGTACTATCCTGCCGCTTTCGTTCATTTGTTTAAGAACGCCCATACCGTCCATTTCAGGCATGATAAGGTCAAGCAGAACGGCTGCAATGTTATTGTTTGTGTTCAGAAGTTCAATAGCCTGTATACCGTTTTCTGCTTCAAGTATCTCATATTCGTCCCTGAAACCTTCAGCAAGAATAACCCTGTTGATCTCCATATCATCAACGATCAGAATTGCATTATTCACAATACAGCCTCCGTAAATTTTTTATTGAGCACTTTCAATACATCCTATTATTTTTTCCTCTGTGGGGATAAGCTCCATATACATAGCTTCCGCCTCTTCCGGCTTATCTGCCCGGAGAAGGGCTACGATATCGGTATACGCTTTGAAAAGCGGAGTAAGCGAGAGATTGCCCGTAACACCCTTTAGAGTATGTGTCGCAGCAAGTGCCTTCTCATGATCCTTTGCCTGAAAACATTCCAGCACCTTTGCGTCTCTTGCCGCGGCAGGAAATTTTTTGAGCATTCTTTCATAAAGCGATGCATTGTTCATAAATCTTGCAAGAGCTTCTTCTGTATTCACTCCAAGCTCTCCAAGTCCGGAAATAAGATCCATATTAAGATCCCCCTTTATATAAATTGATCATTGGATATACTTTTCAAGTATCTTTGCAACTTCGTCAATATCTATCGGCTTTGAAATATGTGCATTCATGCCGCTTTCCATGCATTTTCTCACATCTTCGGCAAAAGCGTCCGCCGTCATGGCGATTATCGGGATATTGTAATCGGCGCGGTCAAGACCTCTTATCTCCTGGGCTGCTTCATAGCCTGTCATTACCGGCATACGGATATCCATAAGAATAGCGTCATAATATCCTACGGCGGAAGCTTCAAATTCAGCAACGCATATCTGACCGTTCTCGGCGCGGTCTATTTCAAGACCAAGCTCACTGAGAAGAGCCTCTGCGATCTCCCAGTTAAGATCGTTATCCTCGGCAAGAAGTATGCGGTGACCTTTAAGATCAACTTTACATTCAGCGGCAGGTTCCGCTCCGCTGTCCGGAACAATGAAGCCTTTCAGCCCATAATAAAGCGTTGATTTGAACAGCGGCTTTGCAATAAATCCGTTTATGCCGGCTTCCTTGGCTTCTTTCTCTATATCGCTCCAGTCGTAAGCCGAAATAAGCAGTATAGGAACATCTTCGCCGACTTTTCTCCGTATTCTTCTTGCTGTTTCAATGCCGTCCATACCGGGCAGCTTCCAGTCAAGAAGAACTACCTGATAATCATTCCCTCTGACGTGTCTGTCCTCGACCATTTTAATTGCGGATTCACCGTCAAGCGTCCATTCGGCGTCAATACCGATCTCTTTAAGGGAATTTACCGCGCTTCTGCAAAGCTGATCGTCATCATCGACAACAAGCATTTTCCAATTGGGAAGCAGCATATCTTCTTCTCTTACAAGAGCCTTTTCAAGATCTATTGCAACACGGAACTCGGTACCCTTGCCCTGTTCGCTTTCACATTCTATAGTTCCGCCCATAGCTTCAACGATATATTTGGTTATCGCCATGCCAAGACCGGTACCTTCGGTCTTATGTACCCTTAGCCTGTCTTCGCGCATGAATGTTTCAAAAACCTGTTTGCGAAACTCAGGAGACATTCCTATTCCGTTGTCCTTGACTTCTATAAATACCCGTACATGAGTTTCACCCAAGGGAGACTCCTCCTCATGGAGCGAAACGCTTATATTTCCGTTTTCCGGCGTAAATTTTACGGCGTTTGAAAGAAGATTTATCAGTATCTGATTGAGCCTTACGCTGTCGCAGTAAACGTCCTCGCTTATTATGTCGCGGATAAACACGTTAAAGCTCTGATTTTTTATCTTCACCTGCGGCTGAACTATGCTTACGATACTGTCCATGACTTCGCGGAGGGATATCTGCTCCATATTGAGCGTCATTTTTCCGCTTTCTATCTTGGACATATCAAGAACATCGTTTATAAGTCCGAGGAGGTGCTTGCTGGAAAGAGTTATCTTGTTCAGACAGCTTTTCACCTGCTGCTTGTCGTCAATATTTGCCGCTGCAATTGCCGTCATTCCAACGATAGCGTTCATAGGCGTGCGGATATCGTGGCTCATATTTGAAAGGAACTCGCTTTTTGCTTTAGTTGCCCTGAGAGCTTCCATTCTCGCCGTTTCCAGCTCACGCATCTGGCGGCGGCTCATATTGAAATAAATTATAAATATTATAAACAGCACAAGAAGTATAGCTCCGCAGGAAAGTATGACCATATTTGCCCATTCTCTGTTAAGAGTGGAGACCGTCTCGTCTATCTCCCCGTAAGGCATGAAAGTAATAAGATACCATGCCGTTCCCGGCAGCGGCGTAAAATACATATGCCCTGTACTCGAAACCGTTCTGTATGGGCTGGAAAAGCTGGTATTTTCTGCAATAGCGGTCTTCATCTCGCTGATATAATCTGCAGGCATTTTGCCGTCAAATTCAAGCGCTTTGTCCATGAACCGATCAAAATAGTTGTCATAATCCTGATCGTCTTTAAGCACAAATGAACCGTCGTTCCTTATAAGCTGCGAATAAACAAGCGAATCATCGTTATATTCAAGAGAAAGCACCTGCTTTACAAAATCCACCGAAACGCCGACTAAGATCGCATCGGATACCCTTCCGTCAGCCATTTTATAATTTGCAGGAACGACTATAATAACTCTATACTCACCGTCTTCTGTTCTTCCTGTTGTGACCGCGCTCCTGCTGCTTTCTATCTCGTTGTGGATAAGATCCGGAAGGACAAGCGAAGCGTCGGGACCGTACACCGATATTATATCATCGTCACATAAAAATCCAAAAGATGTAAATTCACTTGCTTTTGCGCTGTAAGCAAGAGTTGCGGCAGCAGAATCATAATCACTGAATGACTCCGGCGGATCGAGGGCGACTATTTCCTCTGCGCTTGAACGTTTAAGGCTGAATATAGTTTCAAAATGAGCCGCGATACGCTTGTTCATTCCCTCCATATATATCGAACCGATATTGCCTATCATTTCGGCATTTTTCCGGTTTGTTGACTGTATGAGCACCCCAAAAACCACAACACAGGTAAGAATAACTACAAAAACGCTTACAATGAGAAATTTATTTATTTTATTTTTTATCTGCATCAGATGTCCTCCGATATTATCTGCGAAAAAATACACCATTTCGGCAAAAGCCGCACTTAGTGCGTAAATACATACATATTAATTATATAGTATTTTTGATAAAGCCGCAACTTAAATATTAGACAGCTATGAAAATTTTTTGTGAACTATTGATTAATTCACAGAATGACCCACAATAAGACATTGATCTTCGGCATTTTTTACTTAACGATAATATCAGCTTCTTGCTGATATATAACCTTACCGGAGTATGTACGGATATTCACAATTCGCCCTGTAAAAACATACTATGATGTATGGACGGGTGATACCGATCCTTTCCTGAAACCGCGCTGTCGTAATACTGATCCGGGTATTGCTCCGGCAGAATTTAGTGTTTGCGTCTTTTTCCGGCGCATATGCCGGAAAACGGTATAAATTTCAGTCCGGGAGGGCAGCGGTTTGAAACACGGAATACAATAAATGCACTTATAGGAAAGGACGCTTTTATATGAACAAAACTTTTTTTATTGTCGGCGGAGATCTGCGGTTCGCCGCTCTTGCAGACGTGCTGGCGGAAAACAACAGGGTATTTGCCGTCGGGTTTGACAGAACTGCTGCCATGTCCGAAAAGGTACAAACAGCCGACAGCATAGTTTCCGCACCGGAACGGGCGGACTGCATAGTTCTTCCTCTGCCTGTCTCCTCCGACGGTGTTACGGTCAATACGCCATTTTCCGGCAGGAGCATTTCGCTGGAAAGTCTTACACATATCATAAAAGAGGACGGGATAGTTTTCGGAGGACTTATTTCTCCGGAAGTAAGGGAGATATTTGAAAAGAGAAATATTGCCGTTGCCGATTACGCCAAACGTGAAGAATTTGCCGTTCTTAACGCCGTAGCTACAGCCGAGGGCGCAGTTCAGGTAGCAATGGAAGAGCTTGCGACTACTCTTTCAGGAAGAAAAATACTTATACTCGGCGCAGGAAGGATAGCAAAAGTCCTGATAGACGTTCTGTCCGGATTTCATACCGATATCACTGTCGCAGCAAGGAAATGTTCGGATCTTGCATGGGCAAGGGTATACGGCTGCCGGAGCGTGAATATTTACGGTATGGACGATATCCTCGGAGAATTTGATGTGATATTCAACACCGTGCCTGCGGTCATACTTGATGAAAACAGACTTAAAAAGACCGGCAGGAACTGCCTTGTTATCGACCTTGCTTCAAAGCCCGGCGGCGTTGACATAAAAACTGCCGGAATGCTTGGCATAAGAACGATATGGCTGCTTTCCCTGCCGGGAAAAGTCGCTCCGATAACGTCGGGAAAGGTCATTGCAGACACTATCGGCAACATTCTTTCTGAAAGGAGTGATAGCCATGGCGGACATTAAAGGCAAAAAGATAGGCTTTGCGGTATGCGGATCGTTCTGCACCTTTAAAAAAGCATTTGAACAATTGGAGCAGCTTATATACCAAGGCGCTGATGTAACGGCAATAATGTCGTTCAACGCCGCATCTATGGACACAAGGTTCGGAAAAGCAAAAGAGCATATAGATTTTCTTGAACAGGCAACAGGCAAAGCCGTTATAAAAACTATTGAGGACGCCGAGCCGATAGGTCCTAAGAAAATGTTTGACATGATCGTTATCGCTCCATGCACCGGAAATACTCTTGCCAAACTTGCAATGGGGATAATAGATACCCCCGTAACTATGGCGGCAAAATCACATCTTCGGAACGGTTCGCCTATAGTAATTGCTCCGTCTACAAATGACGGGCTTTCCGGTTCGGCAAAAAATATAGGTGCGCTGCTGAATTACAGGAATATTTATCTTGTTCCTTTTGCGCAGGACGACACCAACGCAAAGCCCCGTTCTCTTGTAGCTGATTTCGGGAAGATACCCGACGCCGTATCAGCCGCACTTGACGGGAAACAGCTCCAGCCGCTGCTGGCATTATAAAAATGCTCAGGATCGGCTTCCCGTTATGACACAGCAAAAAAGGCAGGACTTTTGTCCTGCCTTTTCATGTTATTTAACTGTGGATTCGTATGTGTGATCGCTGCTTGCCGATGTAATAACATCGTTGAACATGCTGTCAAGATCGCTGTAGCCTTTGTACTCATAATTTTTCTTAATGCTGTCCGTTCTGTGGTTGGCGATCCGTATGCTGCTGAGATCAACGGAGCATACTCCGTCCGGCAGAATGGTTATATTGTCGCATTTTCCGAATGTGTAATAACTGTCCTTGTTATCTTTATCATCAATGTTTACCGTGGTATTGACTTTATAAACGCATATCACGCTATTGAATACCTCCGGCTCAAAACCGTCTTTGGCATAAAGAAAATAATAGCCTACAAATTCCATATTATCAAGTTTGAATGATTTATGCCAGCCGGTCGAGTCAGATCTTACAGAATCTTCAGTCTGGGCACATATTTTTTCAAGCGTTTCCTTGGGGATATCGTCCAGCTTTGCAGCGTAAGAAGTAAGTCCTTCAACGGTATATTCCTTTTCAAGAGATGTGGGTATCTTTCCGTATTCGCTTAAAAGCATTTCGGAGGGGTCTTTTCCGTAGCTGTCCGTAACTGTAACGGTCACTTTATCGCCGTTTTTAAGTTTTTCATAATTGTCGATCGTATATGAAAGCCCGCTTAATACACCCGAAGCGTCAAGTTTAGCCTTGCCGCCGGGAGCAGTTCCTTCAAATAAAACGCTGACTTTTTCAAAGGGATCAAATTCTTCCGCCTCGTCAAGATCGTAAACCTCTATTTTATTGTCAGCCGCTTTGATCTTTATTGGGAAAATTTCCTCAAGGCTTTCGGTCTTTGTCTTTTTCCAGCTGAATGTGACCGTATCGCCGTTGGAAAGTTTCTCGTCCTTGTCGGGTTCAACGGAAAATTTATCTTCTATGTCGTATGCAAGGTCGGATACATCATAATCGGAATAATCGCCGTCAAGACCGAAAGCCTTCGGATTGTCCTCTATCATACTTTCAACGTCAACGGAATATTCAACAGTTCCGGAAGAATTATATCCGTTAAATTCCACCTCGAGATAATCGTTAAGATCGACAGCCGTGCCCCCGCACCCTGCCATTAAAAGGCATAAAACAGCCGCTGCCGGTATGAAAAACAGTTTTTTTGATTTCATAAATGAATACTCCTTTTTCAAATAGTTCAAACAAATGAATTTGTGTTCTTAATGTCTTATAACGCGTCATGACCGCTACAATTAAAGTATACTATATTTTTATTGTTTAGTCAACTACTTTTATACTAAAAATTTAAAAAACGTCATATAATAATTTGGTAAACTTATACTATATCGGAGGGACAAACATGGTTGACTTTGGCAATACATTAAAAGAACTTAGGAAGCGTGCAGGACTTACGCAGCAAGAACTTGCAGACAGGCTTTGGGTATCTAAAGCCGCAGTAAGCTACTATGAACAATCGCTGAGATGCCCTTCGCCGGAAATACTTGTGAAAATATCCAAAACGCTGCACGTTTCCACCGATCATCTTCTCGGAATAGAAGATAAAAAGCAAGTCATTGACGTTACCGATCTTACAGATGAGGACATACGATTTCTTGAAAATACAATAGAGCTCCTTAGGAAGAAAAACAACAGTATAAAAACCGCGTCTAAGAAAAAAGTCCATGCCCGGGAGGAAAAGTGATACATTTTCAAGCCGGGTACATGGAAGTTTGTATTTTTATTTGTCTATAACAGAAAATCGCCTGAAATCTTGGATATCAGGCGATTTTTTATTTCAGGATATATCATAACGAAGAGTTGGCTTTCAGCAGTGCTTAACGATAAATGATAATTTGCGGGGAAGCGCAAATTTATTTATCTGTGTTGCCAAACAGCTCACTGGGCTGTTTGGCAAGGCTTAAACTATAGTAATCGTTAGTGCCAAGGGGCAGCCCTCAACCAAACAAAGTTTGGTTTTCGCAGAGGCAGCCCCCTCTTGAAGCCACTAAAGCGGCTTAGACG
>CANQXX010000022.1 GCA_947627905.1 uncultured Clostridia bacterium | reverse complement strand
ATAGTTTAAGCCTTGCCAAACAGCCCAGTGAGCTGTTTGGCAACACAGATAAATAAATTTGCGCTTCCCCGCTAAATAATCATTTATCTCAACTCTCAAAGCTATATTCCGATTCGTTATTTTTAACTATTTTACAGCTTGAAATTTGTTAATTATGACATATGTCCTGAGTGGGGATTTCGTAAAAGTCAGTTTTTATTTCGTAAACGTCATGTCATTTGCATTGAAAATACTGCCCGAGTTATGGTATAATATAACTGTAATATCCCGAAAAATGATATATTGTGATGCCGGATAACTTTTCCGGATCGTTTTAGGAGGAATGTTATATGCGGATCGCGGTATGTGATGATGATCTGCAGGAGCAAAAACAATTTGAAGAAGCACTTAAATGCCTTGATACTGCGCAAAGAGCCGAAAAATTCAATAACGGCGCGTCTTTGCTGACTGCGGCAAAGAAATATCCGCCGTTTGATATAGTATTTCTGGATATATATATGCCAAATGAGAACGGTATAGATATTGCTAAGGAATTGCAGGCGGTATCTCCGGAAACAGGCATTGTTTTTGTTACTGCGAGCCGGGACCACGCCGTAGACGCATTTTCTCTGTACGCTCTGCATTATCTGGTAAAACCGGTCACGCCGGAGGGAATAGCGGAGGCGTTCCGCCGGCTTGCAGAGCTGCGCTCGGAATATCGTGAACGTATCACTCTGACGGTAGGCTCTGAAAGACATGCGGTATTTCTGGATCAGATATGTTTTCTTGAAAACGACAATCATGCGGTAAATGTTCAGCTTGCTGACGGGCAAAAACTTAAAGTATGGATGTCATTCAGCGAACTGGAGAAAAAAATGAACGGCAATTTTCTGAAAATAAACCGCGGTATCATCGTCAATATGGACTATATTGCGCAAATGGGAGCGAACACCTGTATTCTTCAGGGAAGCAGAAAGCTGCCTATCGCGATACGCCATAGCGCCGCTATCCGTGCTGCGTATGATAATTATGTGTTTGACCGGCTTTCAAAGCGGAGAGGATTTAAGGAGGGATGAGCCGTGGCTGCTTTTTTACAGAATGCTTTTGGATTTCTTTTGCAGTTTTTCCCATGTGCGCTGCTGATATTTATTCCTTTTTCTCAGGAGGTCTATCGCTTTAAGCGCAGATCGGTATTTATATGGATGACGATCTCTTCCGTGGTAATGGCGGCAGGATTTTCGGCAATATTATGCCTGCGGGATATGGAAAAATATCCAAGACACGTTGTTATATCCGATCCGCTTATGATGCTTGCCATAATACTTATTTTATCGGCGTATATCTGGCTGATAAAAGAATCCGTGATGAAAAAACTGCTTGTATTTTTCATTGTGATGTTCTATGCGGTAACGGTATTCCTGATCGTTAATATCACATATTCATTCTTATATCCCGATCAGGTGGATACAACGATATATCCCTATACAGTCAGATTTCTTGTATTGTATTCAATAGTAACGGCTGTGCTTCTGCCTCTGCTTCTTATTATTGTGATACGTCCGCTGAAGGAATATATCCAGATCATAGATACCAAGAATATTCGCCGGGAATTTTTTATAGTTACTTTTTTCACGGTGTTTTATTTTATAATGACGGTCTACTATGCGATAATAACAGGAAAAGCCGGTATTTTCGGATATTTTTCTACACCTATGATATTTATGACGCTGGATCAGATATTGATATACTGGCTTATATTCCGTGAATCCGTAAGGCGCAAGTATGACAGCGAGCAGCGCCGCGCAATGGAGATACAGCAGCTTCAATATGAAAAGATCGTCGGCGATATGGAAAATACCCGCCGTATGCGTCATGATATGCGGCACCATTATAATTCCCTGAATGATATGCTGGACAGGGGTCAGCTTGACGAAATGAAAGATTATCTCTCCAAGCTGATAGATACTACGGTAAAGCGCGATAACGAAGTATACTGCAAAAACATGACGGTAAACGGTTTGCTTCAATATTATATCGGCATTGCAAGAGACGAAGGCATAAAATGCGAAGTCAGCGCAGAGTGTGACGATCTTGCGATAGAGCCGTCAGATCTTACCGTGCTTTTTGGCAACACTATGGAAAACGCTATAAAAGCCTGCAAAAAATGTCCCGATGACAATAACAAGTGGATATCAATCAGATTAGGTACAGTGCAGGGTTCATTTGCTATCGAAATATCAAATTCCTGTACGGAGGTCCAGCTCGACCGCCATTTTCATTCGGAAGAAAAATTCCTGCCTGCCGAAGCATTTCTCGTAGGTTCAGGCAGCAGGTACGGTCTGCGCAGCATTGCCCATACCGCGCAGAAATACAGCGGAAGCGCAAAATTCTGCTTTGACGAGAGCAAAGGAATATTTACGGCGCGTATCAGGCTGAATATGCATACCGACGCATGAGCCGGGATCGAGCTTATTTTTCTTTTAATGAACAGACCATAGGCTGCGGCAATATACGAAAAATAAAAATGGATACCGATTATTAAAAATTTTTTCAGAAGAAAGTGTTATACCGTGAAAATGAACTTCAATAACGATACCCTGACAGTAAGACTGACCGGAAGAGTAGACTCTGCAAACGCAGTATCTGTCGGCAAAAAAATACTGCGCGCAATAGATGAACATAATGCCGAAAAAGTCATTATTGACGCGGAAGAACTGAAATATATCTCAAGCGCAGGAATGAAAGCCATACTTAAAGTGAAAAAGGCAAAGCCGGATCTGCAGATTGTAAACGCTTCATGCGATGTATATGAATTGCTCGACATGGAAGGCATTACCGATATCATAGATACTCGCAAGATCCTGCGCGAAATATCCGTTGAGGACTGCAAGGTAATAGAAGAATGTGAAATATATACGGTCTATCGTCTTGATCGTGACACGATAGTAAAGATATATAACAGATCCGATCTTGAAGATATAAGACGTGAAATGAATTTTGCCAAACAGGCTTTTATAAACGGGATACCGACTGCAATTTCATTCGATATTGTAAAATGCGGAGAAAGATACGGCGTTATTTTTGAGATTGTACAGTCGGATACGCTTGTTGACCGCCTGAAAAACGATCCGGAACATTTTGACGAATATGTTGAAAAGTTTGCCGCGCTTACAAAAAAACTTCATTCAACAGAGCTCGGCTGCGGTGAGCTTGTCAGCGCAAATGATGTTTACCGTCAACGCTTTGCAGAGCTTGAGGGCGTTCTGACCGATGATGAAATGTCCGAACTCAACAGGCTTATTGATTCCGTCCCGGAAAGAAATACAATGATACACGGAGATCTTTACAACAAAAATAACATAATGATACGGGACGACGAACTGCTTATGATCGGCACAGGAGAACTTATGCGCGGTCATCCGATATATGATATCTGTGAAGTTTATTTTGCCTGCACATATTTTCTTGAATCAGGAAAGGACGGAGAACTTACCGGCTCTGAAAATGATATAAGTATGCATTTTCTTGATAAATTCACTGCTGTGTATTTTACCGGTTCAATACAGGAAGACCGTGAAAAAGCCGTAAATGCAGTAAAGATATTCGGCGAATACCGCAAGGCATATGTTTATCTTTCTGCGGACGATACAGATCTTACATATGAAGAAAGGGTAAAAAATGCTGCCGATATAATAAAGGAAAGAGTTCTGCCTAATATTGATACCATAATGGACGCTTTTACTCTTGATTTTATTGAATGGTAAAAATTTATTGCTTTATATTATAAATACCGAAATAAAACGGCTGCCCTTACCGGACAGCCGTTAAATAGCTATTTTTTGACTTTATGCCTTGGTAGCATTCAGCTTCTTGGCAAGCTGGGATTTCTTTCTTGCTGCGGCATTCTTGTGAATGATATTCTTTGCGGCAGCCTGATCCACTTTCTTCATAGCCAGTCTGATAGCAGCCTCGGAATTTTCAGCCTTTTCTGCACAGGCAGCATCGGCGTTTTTAAGAATAGTCTTGAGGTTGGACTTTACCATTTTGTTCTGCATAGCCTTAGCCTTGATGACCTTTACTCTTTTCTTTGCGGATTTGATGTTTGGCATACTTTTCTCTCCTTAAATAATTTTACGTTTTTCGGAAACACTAAAATAAAATTCGGCATGAACGACATTCAAAGCCTGACACGGACGGCTTTGCGATACCGGTTACCGATAAAAATGTCATTTGTACATTTTTTCCGGCTGAGCAAAGATGTAATGACTCATCTCAGCCGCAGGAATTTCAGCGATTTGACAGTACGGCTGCCCTAATCCTTTAATATCCCTGCGCAAGCCTAATAATAATATTAACATTTTTCCAGTTTTTTTTCAATAGGCAACATCAAAAAAGACAGAAAATTTTCACATGGTTTTTTAAGCAATTTATACAAATCCATGCCGAAAATAACCGGAAAGGAATTTTCAATATGTCCATACGAACAGATCTTGCAGTTGAAATGATAGACGAAAACGCCGCAGAACTCCCGAAAGGGATAAAAAGAAAGCTGCGGAAAAGCTCCGCCTGCTCGATAACCGAAATAATCGTTACCGACGATGTTGCCGGAGTAAGGATAGGCAAGCCCAAAGGGCGCTACATCACCATAGAAACGGATCGTCTTTCCGCCGCTCCGGAGGATCTCAGCGAACAGGTTTCAAACATAGCCGACGAAATAATACGTCTGAAAGGCGAGGGGCGCAGCTCCGCACTTATAGCCGGTCTGGGAAATGCAGACATAACTCCCGACGCCCTCGGTCCTATGGTAACGTCACAGATAATAGCCACAAGACATCT
The DNA here is from genome assembly GCA_947627905.1 of uncultured Clostridia bacterium. Taxonomy (GTDB): domain Bacteria; phylum Bacillota; class Clostridia; order Oscillospirales; family Ruminococcaceae; genus RGIG8773. The sequence continues at coordinate 27,341 of CANQXX010000022.1, read as the reverse complement.
CCATGACGAGCTTCCCGAAGGACACGAACTCCGCAGATTAAACAAGGTCTCCGCTATCGCTCCGGGAGTTCTGGGTCAGACGGGTATAGAAGCCGCCGAAATTATCCGTTCCATATGTGCCGAAACAAAGCCGGATATAGTCATCGCCATAGACGCCCTTGCCTGCTCGGATATTTCCCGTCTCGGCTCTACCATACAGCTAAGCGATTCGGGGATATCTCCCGGCTCCGGCGTCCAGAACCGCCGCAGAGAGCTTTCCGAAGCAACGCTCGGAATACCGGTGATTGCCATAGGCGTTCCCACCGTTGTGGATATGCACACAATTGTAGAAAATATAACCGGCGATCCGCCTGATAAGCACCTGCCGAATATGATGGTAACTCCCCGTGATGTTGACAAACTTATCGAACGCACATCGCGGCTGCTTGCCTTTTCCATAAACAAAGCGTTACAGCCGGGGCTTTCAATTGAAGATATCACTGCCCTGTCATGAAAGCTCAAAATATTGGTCGGCATTGTCGGTATGGCGAGGAAATGTATTCAGATCGGGATAATAACGCAGACTGTCATAGCTTTCTCCGTCATGAATATAAAAATCAAATTCCATACTGTATGTGCCGTCTCCCTCAAGGTAGACCGCGACCATAGACTGTTCAGGTTCACTTACAGTGCCGTCACTGTATTCATATATCGTCGGACTTGTGTATTCAGCCGTTGCGCTGTCAAAAGCAACTACATTTCCTCTGTCCTCGATCCTTGTAATGCTGTTGTGAAGATAAAAGGACGGAACAACGCAAAGTTTTTCCTTGTCGGAGATCCTTTTTGCCTCTACCTTTAGCCTTATGCAGTCAACGCCGTACTCGTTCACATATTCTGACGGTGTAAATCTGTAAGAAATATCATCGGTATTGTAAACGTATGAACCTACCGTAGCTTTCAGCGGAGAAAGGTCAAGTTCCGTTTCCGTAACTTCTTCCGGAATTACTTCGTCAGCTTCCGGCACCTGTTCTTCTTCATCTTCAATAACTTCTTCCGGAATTACTTCGGTAATTTCCGGCAAATGTTCTTCCGCATCTTCCGCAGCTTCTTCCGCGATGACCTCGGTCAATTCCGGCAGTTTCTCCTCTTCATCGCTGTCCGGAATAAATTCATTGACGGCAACTGTCGTAAACTCAACTATAGGCTGCGCAGGCGCTGCACTTTGAAGCGCAGTTATACCTATGAAAAATATTACCAGCAGCAGACAAACTCCCGCGCCTATGAGCATATTTATCTTTTTTCTGTCAGGACCTTTGTTATTTTCTTTGTAATTCCGTATAGCCTGTTCGCGCTGCAATGCTTTTTCTTTATTTTCAAGAGCTTCTTTTTTTGCTTTTTCAAGGGAAAATTTCTTTTCGGCAATTTTTATATTCCGCTCGTAAACTTCCTGTTTTTTTTCATAGAACGGTTCTTCGTTATCCACGTCTCCGATATGCGAAAAATTTTCTTCGTATGGCGGAAGTTCAATATCCAGAACGTCATTTTCAACGATTTTTATTTCCTGCGGATAAATTTTCTCCGCGTCATGGTCTTCGGGGAAAATTTCACTTATTTTTTCGCTTCCCATTTAAAATGCCCCTTTTACAAAAACAGCCGTACTTTTTGAGTACGGCTTGCTGCTTACTTTCTTCTTGAAGGATTTCTGCGCTTGACGTCAAGGACTTTTTTAAGATCGCCCATGCGCTCGTCCGAGCTTTGCTTGAACTTGTTGAGCATATCCTCAAAAGCAGCTTCGGGAGACTGGGGGGCTTTCTCCTGAGCGGGTCTGGAAGCGTCCGGACGTCTGCCGCCGTTTCCGCTGTGTCTGCTGTCCTTTTTCGGAGCGGAACTGTCCATGGCTTTTTTGATAGACAGTGATATCTTGCCCTCTCCGCTTACCGAAAGCACTTTTACCTTTACCGTTTGTCCCTCGGTAAGATGATCCTTGATCTCGTTTACATAGGTGTTGGCGACCTCGCTGATATGTACCATTCCGGTAGTACCCGGCTCTATTTCCACGAATGCTCCGAATTTGGTTATTCCGGTCACTTTGCCTTCGTAGATCTTTCCAGTTTCAAGCTGCATAAAAAATTTTTGATCCTCTCGTTTGATTTTATATATCCCTTTCGGGGCATTCCTTTAAAGGGGAATGTTCCTTTTTTAATTTCCCATAGTATCGTAGAAACGTCTTTCGTTCGGATAAGCGTATCCGAGCACCTCTATTGCATAGCGCTCCATAAATTCTCTTTCGTCCTCTTCGGAAAGAATGCTCTGGTACTCGTCGTTTTCCTCTTCAAGCTGTTCGGCTTTTTCGGACAGTACAGCAAGTTCCTGTTTTTTCTCGGCGATCTCCGCCTTGGTCAAAACTATTGAGGCGCAGCAGTACAGAACAAAAGCAGAGCCTGCTATAAATCCCAGAGCGCCGAGGAGCGGGTGACTGTTTTTCTTTTTTTTCAGGTGCTTGAGGTTCTTTTTATTTTTTTGGGCATTGAGCACTTCCGCTTCGTTCATGCCTTCACCTTCCTGTTTCCTTTCCCCGAATGTTTTTCTCTACACTAATGTACTTATTATACACCATAGAGACGGCATTTTTCAAGTGGTTTTTAACACTTCTTTCGGGAATTTCTGCATTTTTATGATTTCGCACAAAAAGCGGCACAATTTTTTGACAAATAGTTTTAAATATTTTTACAAAAGGTTCAATCAAGCGCGAATATACTTGATGTAATATTTTGTAAAATGCTCCGAAAACGCTTCTTATTATGCCTATAACTATGCTGCCCACGGTGACAAGGTAAAGGACAAATCCAATAAGCGACCCGAAAAACATAAAAAATCTTACCTGTCCGCGTGCAAATGACGCCGCATAACAGAATATACAGAAGCCGTATATGAGCCAGAAGATGATATCCTCCGCTATGACCGCATTTTTTTTGGCTGCCGGCGGAAATATCACCCTTAACGCGCGGAAGCAGTCATATACCACTCCGAGAGCCGCTCCGAGGACGACGGAAAGCAGGAACATTGCAGTATGCTGAGAAACTGAAAAAAATGTATCTAAATGCAAATCGTCACCTCGTCAGTGAAAAATTTTATCAAACAGTGAAAGAGGGGCTTTCCTGTCCGGATCGCCGTACAGTATGCTTTTTATTTCTCCCTCAACGCTCATTTCTCCGCTTTCAACGGAAAGTCCATTGACGTGCAGGTCAGTGCCTTTGATAGTCATTTCTCCCATGCTGGTATAAAGAAGCACCGTATTTTCGTCAAATCTGTCAACGTCCGTAACGCCCGACACCGACAGTTTTTTTCTCCCTTCAAGGATAATATTGTGTACGGGCATAGGCTTGTTTACATCGTTCATGATTTTATCCTCCTTTTTAGGATATATATATTCTTCCCGGGAAAAGAATAGAACCGTTCACACATTTCTGTACGAACGGTCCTTTAAGTTTTTATATTGATCCTGCGGGAGTTTTTCAGATATCCGCTTCAGTCTCTTCGGCAGCAGCGTTTTCTGCTTCGTCAGCCGGATTTTCAAGCTCTTTTCCCAGAAGCGCGGGGAGCTCCATTCCTGCCTGCTTGAAAACTTCATTGAGCGGCGGAACGGACTTCATCATTCCTGCGATAAAATCCGCAGTGGCAGTGTTCCCGTCGGGATTTTTGCCGCCGTCCCAGACGGTTATCTTGTCTATCTTGATATTCTTGATAGCGTCTACCTGAATCCTCATCAGGTCCTCCAGCTTGTCGGCAATTACCATTTTTACTGCGGAATCCGCGTCTCCGGCAGCGTCAACAAGCGCGCGCATACCTTCTGCCTGCTTCTGGAGAATTTCCATTGCACCCTTTGCTTCGGCAGCCATTTTCGCATAGATAGCGTCCGCTTCGCCTCGTGCTTTTCTGCGGAGGACTTCCGCTTCGGCTTCTGCAGCGATCTCGGCTTTTTCCTTTTCTATCTGAGCCTTTACGATGATATCGGCTTTCTGAGTTGCCATTTCCAGCTCGGCACGTTTATTTTCGGCTTCCTGCTGAGCAATGTAGGCTTCTTCCTTTGCCTTTGCAGCCTGAACTGCTTCTGCGGTAATAGCCGTTTTGAGGGCTTCGGCTTCTTTTTCGCGGCGCTTTGCTTCCGACTGGGCAACTGCGATCTTGGCGTTGTTTTCACCCTCGATAGCAGCGGCGTTTGCGGCAGCCACCTGTATACGCTGGTCCTTCATAGCGTTTGCCTGACCGATCTCACCGTCGCGGCTCGTCTCAGCAACGGCAACTTTTGCGTCGTTTGTAGCTTTAGCGTCGGCTTCGGCCTCTTTCTGGCGGCGGATAGCTTCGGACTGAGCAACTGCTATCTTTGCATCGTTTTCACCCTCGATAGCGGAAGCGTTTGCAGCAGCAACCTGAATACGCTGATCCTTCTTGGCATTCGCTTCACCGATAGCACCGTCTCTGTCCTTTTCGGCAACGCTCTTTTTGGCGTCGTTGATAGCCTTTGCGGCGGCTTCTTTACCGAGAGCGTCAATGTAGCCGGATTCGTCGTTGATATCGGTAACGTTTACGTTTATGAGCCGCAGACCGATCTTTTTAAGTTCGATCTCAACGTTGTTTGAAACTGCAACGAGGAATTTATCACGGTCTGTGTTGATCTCCTCGATCTCCATTGTTGCGATAACAAGACGGAGCTGTCCGAAGATGATATCCTTTGCAAGCTCCTGAATTTCCATCATTTTCAGACCAAGCAGACGTTCTGCGGCGTTCTGCATAATGCCCGGCTCGGTGGAAATTCCTACCGTAAATCTTGACGGAACGTCAACACGGATATTCTGCTTTGAAAGGGCGTTTTTCAGGTCAACGTTAATGGAAATAGGCGTCAGGTCAAGGTACTGATAGGATTGGATTATCGGCACGATGAACGCCGCGCCGCCGTGGATACATTTTGCGCTGCGAGCCTGACCGTTCTTGTCAGTGCCGACTTTACCGTAAATTACCATGATCTTGTCCGACGGACATTTTCTGTACCGCGACAGGATCGCCGCAACTGCCGCAAAAAGCACTACGACAATTACGCATACGGCAATAAGGGTTTCAACATTTTGCATATAAAAGACCTCCCGTTTATTTTAAATTTTTCAACATTGTTGACAAGTTTATACAGAGTTGAGAGTTGAGATATTAATGGTTTGACAATATAGATCAGAATTTATTATACTATGCAGGCGCAGTTATCTCTATATGATTACCCTCTGAATCCACAAATTCCGCAACCCAATTTTTGCCAATTCGAGTCAAGGGAAAACATATTTCTTTATTCTTGATTTTACATTTAAGGATCTCAATATTGTCTACACTGATACTCGGCAGACAATTGCTTCCAAAAATATGCGTTTCCTTTACTTCTTGATACGCAAACAATCCGAAGCGAAAACCGTTTATATCAAAAACGCTGTATATATTATCTCTTTCTGTCACGAGCTGTTCAAAGAGATCCTCATAAAACTTTATAGCTCTATCCATATCCATTACGCAGATATAAAGAGAACAAATATTGCAATTCATTAATTATGCCCCCACAAGTTCCTATTTGTCAATATTCGGCATTTTTACATAACACTGCCTAAACATAAAATGTATCTTTTCATCTATAAAAATTTTGAGACTACTCTACAAATTAGAATTTAGCCTTGAGTTTTCTTAAACTCGTCCATTTCCAAATTTATAAAACTTGAAATCATTTCTCTGTAAAGAGTTTCAATCATATCTGGATTTGCACCATATTCTAAAGCCTTTTTCCTTGCTTTTTGAATGACAGCCTCAACACGATTTGGTGCTTTTACTCCATTTTCGTTCTTTTTGAAAGATGAAGCCTGTTTAACATAGTCTGTCCTTTCAGCAATAAGTTTAATAATTTCGTTATCAATCCTATCAATATTTGAACGGACTTCTTCTAAACTTGAACATATCATAAAATAACCTCCATATATTCCGATTTGCCGTTATAAATACCAGGCATTACGATTATATCGTAAAAGTCAGATTTAATTTCTTATCTGTGTTATCATATATTCAGCAAATTCACGGGCATTGTTTTCTTCCCATTTTGTTATTCTGTCAGATGAATATTCTTCCAGTGCCTGCGCTATTAAATTTTTGTACTTTTCGGGAACATTGCATATTCCCCATTTGCCGCCCTCCTGCTTTGACAGGATAAGCTCTTCTTTTTTGTATGCCAATACTCTGCACAAGTTCAGAATAATGTAAGTAGGATCATTCATTATTTCGGTTTCAGCATCTTTAATATCACTGAAAATACTGTCAAAGTAATCTTCTTTGCTGACCTCTCCAAAAACATCTTTTATATCTTTTCCGTAAAGACATTTTCCCCTATGATAAATAATAGTAAAGTGAGCTGCCAGATCTTTATCCGTTCCATTCATTTTATCAATATAATCTGAAGGATCGGTTTTATACCATTCTGAATGTGCAATGGAAAAGTGCAGTTCAAAAGGCGTCGGATAAACAAACGGATCGCATACCTCTCTTTTAACAATACTTAGTTCTATCCCTTTTGGAGGTGCATATGCATTCAATTCTGCAATCATATCCATAAAGCGACGTTTTATGTCATTCGGGATAACTTCCTTTACTACAACTAACAAATCAATATCACTTTTCTTTTCGTTATAGCACCCCATAACAGCAGAGCCGTGAAGATAGATCCCAACAATATTATCTCCTAATATTTTTTGACTTTGAGCGACAAAGATCTCAAGCAGATCATTTAATGTATTCATATCTGATGTCCCCTTTAAAATATTTATCACATCAGATATTTTTTTCCATTTCGTCGGTGGGTTCATAGCTTATCTTCCAATCCATAAATGAACCCAGCGTTTTGCACTCGGTACACATTTCTCCGATATAAACCCATTTGGCGCTGCCGTTTTCACGCCTTGCGAAGCCTACCTTTATATGATAAGCCGTTCTTTTTTTACATATCGGACACCTGTACGCCCTTGGATTGGCTTCGTCCCATATTTCTTCACAATCCAGAAGTATCTTTTTTGTTTTGCATACGGGGCATACTACCTGAATGACATCTTCATTATGGTCAAGCCGTACAAGCAAAGCGTCGCTGCCGCAGTTATTGCATTTTACAGGCTTGATATCTAAAGTTTCATCTTCCGAATATTCCCTCAGGTATTCATCAATATCGTCCGGACAGTCTCCCGTCCACCATTTTCCGCTTTTATCTATCATAAAAATTCCTCCAACAATATGGTATTCGTCCGGAACAAACTATTCCCGTTCCACAACAAGAGCTTCGCCGTTAAGGTCGGTAACCCGCACCTGCGTGCCGGTCGTTAAAGTTTCCCTGCCGAAAGAAACAGCGTCACATTCCATAAAGCGTCCCTGCAAGGTCAGGGTAACTTTCCCCTCGCCCTCTCCGTTGGGCGGTATGGGGATATATACGGTGGCGCTTTCTCCTATGGCGTTGCGGAAATCTATAGTTCCGTTTTCGGTAAGTTTCTTGCTTATCTGTATGAGCTTTGCGATCCCGTACATTGCAAAAAATCCTGCTACTATCCCAAGTGGGATACCGCCCACCGCAGGCATACCGCTGCTTATTGCCGCAATTGATACCCAGCCGGAAACTGCAAAAAACGCAACTATTCCCTGAACGGTAAAGAGCCTTAACGGTGAATGATCGCCGTGAACGTGAACGTTCATATCTACATCGCCGTGAGGGCAAACATCGGTGTTCATATCCGTGTCAAAATTCGCGTCAATATCGGTGTTCACGTCAAGATCAACACCGCCGTCGGGAACGTCAAAGCCGCCGTCCAGACCGCTTGTGTCGCTGATGTTTATATCTCCGTCATGCCCGAAGCCGGCTATTGAAAAAAACGTCTGCAAAAGCAGTACAAGAGTTGACGGCACCGCTATGAGATAAAGCACTTTAAGCAGAGTTGAAAGCGCTCCCCACCACTCGGACATAATACTACCCCTTTCATTTTCATATTATCGTGTAAATTTCATTTACTTTATTATACTCCCACATCAAAAATTTGTCAAGTACTTTTCAATAAATATCCACAAAATATTTCCAAAAGGAGATATTATCACATAAAGCAGGCTCCAGAGCCAAAGAAAAAATTCAAACAAATTATCGGGAATGTACATATCTTACCGGCTCTCCTATAAGGTAAATTTAATTTACTAATATGATTATAGCGGGATATTTCCCGTTTGTCAAGGATATTTTTGAAAAAAATTATTTTTTTCTATTGCAATCCGCAAAAAAACGTGTTACAATATAGTAAATTGAATTTACTTTAGATTGGGAGGGATAGCATGACGCCTGCTGAGAGAGGAAGAATAATAAAGGAAGCCCGTATATCCAAAAAAATGACCCAGAGCGAAGTGGTCGGCGATTTTATAACGCGCAATATGCTTAGCCAGATAGAAAGCGGCAGCGCAACTCCTTCGGTAAAAACGCTGGAATACCTTGCAAATGTTCTTGATATTCCCGTAGCGTCGCTTATGCCTCAGGGAGACGATGCGGAAGATACCGGTACGGTCTCCGGCAGCGAAAGGTTCATTCGCGCAAAAATGCTTTTCTTTGAGGGCAGGTATGCCGAAGCGGCGGAGCTTGCGGAAAACGAAGAAGAATGGGGCGCTTTTGCCGATGAATTTACCGCACTTTCGGCGAAATGCTTCTACAAACTGGCGGAAACGCTTGCCGAGAGCGACGCCGTAAAAGCCGTGGAATATGCAAAGCGCGCCGCGGAAATGTCCGAACGCGGATTTTATGCCAATGAACAGCTTAAAAACGATTCCCTGAAACTGCTCAACTCCATTGCCGAAAAGCTCAGCAGATATTATGCCGGGCTTATTTCCAAAATATAACCGTCTCCTCAGGCGGCGGTCATGTTCAGCGTTAAATCTTTAAAATCTTATTCAGCACGCGGTCTTACAAAAAAATATAAATGCGATCTGAACATACAGTCCGGAGATCTGCGCAATACCATGTATGCGCAGGTTTTTGCCGGATTTTTTATAAACATTTTTATAAACAATTGTCTTTGCTATTGATTTTGAATGACGAATGTGGTAAAATGATACTATCCGAGGAGGGATATGATGAAATTTTTAAAAATTGTTTCTTTGATAAGCGCTGCTGCTGTGTCGGCGGCGGTATTTGCCGGCTGCAATAAAAACGATGCCGGAGACGGCGGCGAAAATACGGCAGAACAAACAACGGAGGTAACTTACGATATGAATACCGAAACAGCATATAAGGCAAATTATGACAACGTAAAGGCGCTTGGACGTACATACTTCAATGAAGACAAGCTGTACTGTGCGCTTTCCGGAAGCGGCGCGGAATTTTCCTTTACAGGAACAAAGTGTACCGTTTCTATCACCGGAGATTCAACGTCTTTAAGCCCTACAAACGCCGATAATCAGGTGCGCGTGGGAATATATGTAAACGGTGAAAGAGTAATTGACGATATGATAGACAATCTTCAGGAGACATATGATGTATTTTCAAGCGATACTGCGGAGGACGTTACCGTTTCAATAGTAAAGCTGTCCGAATCGCCTATGTCAACAATGGGTATAGGAAATATCACCGTTAAGGGAACTCCGATAAAACCTACGGAAAATAAGGATATCCTTATAGAATTTATAGGAGATTCAATTACCTGCGGCTACGGCATCGACGATCCGGACAAGGATCATCACTTCTCCACCAAGACAGAAGATGTTACAAAAGCCTATGCTTACAAGACCGCACAGGCTCTGAACGCCGATTACAGCATGGTATCTTTCAGCGGCTACGGAATTATTTCCGGCTACACTAACGGAGATAAAAAGGTCTCTGCACAGACAGTGCCGCAGTTCTATACAAAGCTCGGATATTCATGGTCAACTAACGGCAGCTTTACGCCGGCAAATGTTGAATGGGATTTTTCAAAACGTCAGCCGGATATTATCGTGCTCAATCTTGGAACTAACGACGACAGCTACACGCAGAACGATCCTGACAAGCAGGAAGAATACAGCACGGCATATACAGAGTTCCTGAAAACTATCCGCGCAAACAATCCGGACGCAAGGATACTTTGTGTTCTCGGAATAATGGGAGACAGACTGTTTGATCATGTTCAGCTTGCGGTCAATAATTATACCGAAGAAACAGGCGATACCAATATTTCTGCCATGAAATTCGATGTTCAGGATCCTGCGGACGGTTATTCCGCCGACTGGCATCCGTCCATTACAACTCATGACAAGGCAGCTGAAAAGCTCACCGCCGAGATCAAAGCGATCCTTGGACTTTAACAGCAGCAAAAGCCCTCACTATAGAAAGTGAGGGCTTTTTAGCGCCCGGATATGTTGACAAACAATAACGGCTGTGATATAATTATCCATGTCAGATAAATTGCACTTATTTATACGGGTGCCCCGGGGCGGTTTTCCGCGGACGGGGATAATAGGGAAGCGTATGCACGGTCCTGCCGCCGTAATGATGAGGTAATATCCGCTCTGCGCATTATGTCACTGACAGCTTTTGTCGGGAAGGCGCGCAGAGTTCCGCTGTGATAAAAGCGGATAGTCTGAGTCGGAAGACCTGCCCGTAGTTACGGAAATACCTGATCTTCAGGAGATTTCCGTTGGCTGTGCGCCGCAGTGAACGGTCGATGCAGTCTGTGCGGAAAAAAGCGGCTGCTACAGACCGCTTAGCTTTGCTTTTGCAAAAATTCCGTATACAGACTTATCAGCTCTTTCTGCGGCTTGCAGAAAGAGCTTTTTATTCTGAAACAAAAAGAAAGGATATGATAAAATGAAATTCCGTAAACTTACTGCGCTGCTGGCGGCTGTGTCTATCGCTGCAATGATGACCTCCTGCGCCAACGATCATTACACTCCCGAGGGCGGCGAAATAACCACCGCTGATGTGACCTTTGCCGAAACAGTCACCGAAACGGATGAAGCTGCCGATGTGATTGAAGATGACGCTCAGGAGAAAGCTCCGGAAGATAACGTCAGCGTTCTGAATGTTATTGAGGACAGAGAGGGCAACGAGGTCGAAATACCGGCTTCTATAAATACCATTGTTTCCGCTGCTCCGTCGGTGACGGAAATACTTACCGGTCTTGGTCTTGGGAGCAGGATAATTGCCGCAGATGTTTATTCCGCCGATGTGGAAGGGATAGATCCGGCAATATGCACGCTGGATTTTTATAATCTTAACATTGAAGAGCTGGTCGCTCTTGATCCTGACCTTGTGATAATCAACGGCATTTCAATGACCGGTGCGGACGACCCGTATGCTTCGCTCAAGGACGCCGGAGCAAATGTTATATATATCCCGACATCATCATCAATATCTTCCGTTAAGCTGGATATAGAATTTCTTGCGGCTTACACCGGAACTCAGGACAAGGGCGCAGAGCTTATTGCCGATATTGACGCTGCCGTTGCCGATGTTTCCGCCAAGGCAGCAGGAATTACCGAGAAAAAGTCCGTTTATTTTGAAATAGGCGCGGCTCCTTACCTTTATTCCTGCGGAAGCGGTACGTTCATTGACGAGATACTCGATCTCATAGGCGCTGAAAATATCTACGGCGACGAGGAGGGCTGGCTGTCCAATTCCGAGGAAAGCGTTATTGCTGCCAATCCGGATGTTATCCTTACAAACGTGACATACGACGGATATGATTTCAACGAAATAAAGACCCGTGCCGGCTGGGAGGGCATTTCCGCCGTTGTGAACGGAAATGTATACTATGTTGACGCCAATGACACCAGCCGCGCTTCGCAGAATATAGTAAAGGGCATTTATGATATAGCAGAAGCCGTTTATCCGGAGATCTACCGGTGATGAAAAACAAGAGCCTTAAATTTGCCGCTGCCTTGGCAGCTTCGATCGCGGTCATAATTCTTGGTGTTGCCGCAGGAAGCGTGATGATATCTCCTGTTCAGGTGATAAGGATATTCGGCAACCGCATTTTCGGAACGCCGCTTAACGATATCCCTGCTTCATATGTAAGCATAATAATGGAACTGCGCTTTCCGAGAGTTATACTTGCTTTTCTTACGGGAGCGGCGCTTTCGGTATGCGGAACGGTGGTGCAGTCCGTACTGCGCAATCCGCTTGCTTCGCCGTTCACGCTTGGGGTATCGAGCGGAGCTTCTCTAGGCGCAGGACTTGTGATAGCTTCCGAGCTCTACTTCCTTGGCAGATATACTCTTCCGGCGGCAGGACTGGTATTCGGCATAGCGGCAATGTTCCTGATGATAATTTTTGCTTCAAGGATCGACCGCACTTTGCAGGGAAGTACGATAGTCCTTACAGGAATGGTACTGTCGCTTTTTGTCAACGGGGTAGTTACTCTTATGGCAAATGTTCATGACGACAAGTACAAACAGATAATGAAATGGCAGACCGGCAGCTTTTCCGGTGAAAAATGGGACAGCACGGCTATTCTGGCTGTGGTCTTTGCTGTCTGCGCAGGCTTTATGCTCATAAAATCGCAGGAGCTTGATATGCTGACATTCGGCGACGAACAGGCAGGAAGCGCTGGACTTAATACCGGTGCGGCAAAGGCTTCGCTGCTTGCGGCTGTGTCCGTACTTTCGGGAACGGCGGTAGCATTTACGGGGGTAATAGGTTTTGTAGATCTTATTGCGCCGCACATTGCGAGGAAACTTTTCGGGGCAAAGCATAAAATACTTCTTCCCATGTCGGCGGCGATAGGGGGTATATTCATGGTCCTGTGTGACCTTGCCGCGCGGACGGTCGCTTCTCCGAATGAAATACCGGTAGGAGCTGTCACGGCACTGCTCGGAGCGCCGTTTTTTGCATGGGTATTTTTCAAAAAGAGGAAAAAATAAAACAAATACCGGAACGATCTGTTCCGGTATTTTTTATATTCACAGAGATTCCGCTGCATTGTCGTTCTGAGTGAAAAGCTCCTCTGTCTCCTTGCGCAGCTCCGGATATTCCGAAAGATCGGGACTTTTTTTCAGCAGCTCCCTTGCCGCACGCTGACAGTTTGCAAGCAGCTCCCTGTCCGCCGCAATATCGGCTATTTTAAGATCAGGCAGACCATGCTGACGGCTGCCGAAGAAATCACCTGCTCCGCGCATTTTAAGGTCATATTCCGATATTTCAAATCCGTCGGAGGTCTTTGTCATTACTTCGAGCCGCTGACGGGATTCTTCCGTAAGTGAACCTGCGATAAGTATACAATAGCTTTGATGCTGTCCTCTTCCCACTCGTCCGCGAAGCTGATGAAGCTGCGAAAGCCCGAATCTGTCTGCATTTTCTATAACTATCACCGCTGCGTTTGGAACGTCCACGCCTACCTCCACGACTGTTGTGGCAACGAGCAGATCAAGCTCATGTTCCTTGAACTGTTCCATTACCCTGTCTTTTTCAGCCGCGGACATTTTCCCGTGCAGAAGTCCGGTCCTGTATCCTGCAAGAATCGTTTTTTTCAGTCCTTCTGCATATCCCTTTGCCGCCGCAAGCTCCGAACCGCCCTCCTCTATCATCGGACAGATTATATATCCCTGCCGTCCTTCGTCAAGCAGTTTTTTTACAAACCCCAGCGCCCGTTCGCGGAGTTTTGCGGTCACCGCAAAAGTCTCTGTCTTTCTTCGTCCTTTTGGGAGCTCATTCAGCACCGAGATGTCAAGATCGCCGTAAATTATCAGCGCCAGCGTTCTCGGGATAGGCGTTGCCGACATTACCAGCTTATGCGGATCGTTTCCCTTTCCTGCAAGAGCCGCCCGCTGATTTACTCCGAAGCGGTGCTGCTCATCGGTTATGACAAGCCCGAGGTCATGTATCTCTGTAGTTTCGGATATAAGCGCGTGTGTTCCGACAGCCACAAAGCAATCGCTGCTGCAAAGCCGTTCGGCAGCGGCTGCGCGCTGCTTTTTTGTCATAGAACCTGTTATAAGGCATACTCCGACGCCGAGAGACTCCAACATTCCTGAAAGAGTTTCATAATGCTGAACGGCAAGTATTTCCGTAGGAGCCATAAGAGCCGTCCGGAAACCGTTCTTTGCGGCAAAATAAGCAGCCGCAGCGGCAACGGCAGTCTTTCCTGAGCCTACATCGCCCTGAATGAGCCTGTTCATGGGGAAACTTCCGCACATATCCTTTTTTATTTCCTCAATGGCGCGCTTCTGAGCGCCGGTAAGCTCAAACGGGAGCGCCGAAAAAAAGCTGTTCATATCGGCTTTTTCTTCGGTCATAACGCAGGAACTTGCAGACCGTGTGCGGTTTTTTATCATCATCATTCCAAGCTGGAGTTTGAGCAGTTCGTCAAAGGCGAGCCGCTTTCTTGCCGTTTCTGCGGAATAGCTGTCATTCGGAAAATGTATGCTTCTAAGGGCATATTCAAGAGTGGAGAGAGAATATTCCAGACGTATGCCGTCCGGAAGAGGATCAGCAAAAAATCCGTCGTCGGCGCGGTCAAGTATTTCCGAAATGTTTGTTGTTACCATAGCTGATGTAAGACCTTCGGTAAGCGGATATACCGGCCGGAGAAGGTTTTTTTCGGAAGTTTTCAGAAATGTGGGGGAATTTATCTCCTTGCGGGTAAGATTTCCGGATATCTTTCCGCTGAAAAAATATTCTTCGCCCACCGAAAGCGCTTCCGAAGCAAATCTGTTGTTGTAAAAAACTATTGAAATGCGGTCGCCGTTTTCGTCCTCTGCAAATACTTTATAAAGAACAAGTCCCTGCCTTATGCGCGCGGCGCCGTTCTTCTTTATTACCATAGCTTTTATAACGGCGTGTTCGCCTATCTGCGCGGCTGATACCGGTACGGTCTCCGAATAGTCTATATATCTCCTCGGAAAGTGAAAAACAAGATCGCCGAAGGTATTTATGCCTATTTTATTGTAAAGTCCGGCTCGCTTTTCACCGACGCCTTTCAGTTCCCTTATAGGGGTGTTCCTTGTCATTTTTTCACCTGCCTGAGATCATTTTAAATAAGCAGCCGTGTGCAGTTTTCAGGATATTACTCCGTATCTTAGTTTTACGGAAATTATTCTTGCGACGCTTTCATCAAGACGTTCTTCCGATATCCTGCCGCTTTCAAACGCGGCGTAAAGCGAATCATAGCAGGCTTTTCCGTCGCTTACGCAAAGCATATCGTTTCCTGCAATAAAGGCGTCCGCATAGGGATCGTCTGTATAAAGGGTTATTGCGTCCATTCCCAGATCGTCGGTAATTATGATACCGTCAAAACCGAGCCCGCGGAGCATATTATGTACTTCAGGAGCAAGGCTTGCCGGAACATCGGCGTTATATGCTTCAACTATATTATGATTTACCATTATCATCGGCGAACCTGCTTCAATTCCGCCTATGAACGGAAGTATATCCTTGCTTTCAAAATTTTCACGGCTGCGGGTGTCAACGGCTATGCCGGTATGAGTGTCAACATTCGGACCGTATCCCGGAAAATGTTTAAGGCAGCTCACTATATTCCGCGCATTAAGAGCAGAAACTATCCCGCCTATCGTTTCAGCCGTTCCCTCATAGTCCAGACCGCAGGTGCGGTCATAGATATAATCCGACTTGCTTTCGGCAACATCTGCAACGGGAGCAAGATCAAGATTTATTCCTGCATTGTTAAGACCTTCCGCAAGCTCGTCCGCCCATGCTTCGATATCTCCGCCGGAGGAAAGCATTTCCTGCACCGACGGCAGCGGACGTTCCGCAAAAGCGGCATATCTGCTGACGCGGACTATATTTCCGCCCTCTTCATCGGCAGCAAAGAACATAGGCACGGCGCTGTTATTATTTATTTCGCCGAGCTTTTCCGTAAGACTTGCGGGAGTTTCATTTTCAATATCCGCAGCGTAAAGGGTATATCCTCCGAAATCATACTCAAACGCCTGTCCGGCAGGATCAGACGGAAAACGCGCAAGAATTACCTGCCCCAGCTTTTCTTCAACGGTCATATTGTCAAGATATTCCTGAACAGTGCCGTAAATTTTCCGTTCCTTTTGCGTGCTTTGTTCTTCGGAGAAAGTGATATCCTCACTTTCGGTAAATTCTTCTGCGGACATATCGGCAGCAGGAACGGCTTCTTCCGTTTGCTCCGTTATGCCGCCGACCGTTTCCGGGATATTTTCGTCTGCCGTATCATCGTCATCGGAAAGCTGAGCGCCGTTTTCCGTTCCGGCTGATACAGATACCGTATCTTCCGGGGTGTATATCCGTATATCGTCGGATATTTCACAGCCGCAGAGCAGTATACCTGCGGCAAGAACAAGTGATATTAAAGATCTTTTCATATCGGTATCTTCCTTAAAAACTTAAACTATCGTTCTGAGAACAGGCTATCCCAAAGATCTCAATGGTCTTTCCGGCGCTGTCCTCGGCGGGAACGACTTCAACTTCCATATCATGAACGTTCTGCCATTTTATTGCCTGAAATGCGAACGGTTCGCCCCAGCCGTCGGGCTGGTTAGTGTCTATAGTGGTTATTTTTTCGCCGTCGATGTAAACATCGAATTTTCCCATGGAACTGCTGTTGTTCCTTTTGCAGACAAAGAAAAGACTGTTGCCCCGGACGTGCATTTTAAGCGGCTCGGTTCCCTCGCCGGAATATACCCATGCTCCTTTGTCAAAGTCGGCAATACGTCTTGCTTCAAGGGAAAAACTTCCCGTTTCGGATATCTGCAGATTTTCGTTGGAACTGTCATAGTCCGCTTCCGCAAGGAACGCGCTTTCATAAGGTGCGCCGAACTTAGGAAGTACAGGCATTTGATACAGCGGATCGGCAATATCTCTTATCAAAACATGGAAGAAATAATTTGAAATAAATTCCGCAACCAGCTTGTGACCCTCTGTATTGGGGTGAGCGTCATCTGCGGAATAATCCTCCCAAGTCATTCTGCCTGCTTCAATTTCGGGCTGTATGGCGTCGGGAACGCTTATCATGGGCAGCTGATAATATTCCCCCAGTTCGGACATATGAGGCTGACAGGTATGCCCTGTTTTTGTGACCGTGAAAAGCAGTATCACCGCAGGCTCGTTGTCCTGCTTGAGTATGGTCCTGATAAGGGATTCGTAAGATTCTTTATAGATCTGTTCCATGCCGTCATTTACTGCAAATTCCAGAAAAACGATATCGGGAGAATAGTCCAGAACATCTTTTTGAACGCGGAGATTTCCCAGAATGGACGGCGTTCCGCTTACCCCTGCGTTGACGTATTCAAAATTTCCGCCGTACACTTCCGAAAGCGCGTCAAAGGACAGCTTTGCATAGCAGTTTTCCTTGTCGGGAGCGCCGATCCCCTCGGTGATCGAACCGCCCAGATATGCCACAGTTACCGTTTCGCCGTCTGCGGCTTTAGCTATTTTATTATCAAAACGGTATGTGTTTCCCAAAGAAACAAGGGAACGCTCCACCATATCGCGATGTATCTGCTCTTCGGGAGAAAGTGAGGCTGCCGTTGTTTCGGCGGAAGTTTCCGCAGAATTTTCCGCACTTCCGGAAACCGCGCCGGAATTTCCTCCGCAAGCCGAAAACATCGGGCATATTGCAGCGGTGAGCAGGACAGCGGCAAATTTTTTCAATATTTTCATATCAAAACTTCCTTTCAATATCCCACATCTATTATATTCATAAATATCCCGTATTCGGTGATGTCTATAAATCCGTATGACGGCTTCATGCCGTCTCTTGGAAAAGCGCAGCTTCCCGGATTCATTACGTCTATGCCCTCCTCGCGGGCAATGTATCTTTCATGAGTATGTCCGAAAAGAGCGGCTTCGCAGTCGTTCTGAATGGCGGCGTAAACAAGGGCGTCCGTGCCGTCCCTGACATGATATCTGTGACCGTGGGCGCAGAAGATCTTTCTCCCCATGGCTTCAATAATTATAAAACTTGGAGAATCGTTGGAAAAATCGCAGTTTCCTCTTACGCTTCTGATATCAAGATCGGGATATTTTATTTTCAATGCCGCTACCTCGGCTTCACCGTCGCCAAGATGTACGAACATATCGGCTTCCGGATTGGCTTTTATTATTTTCTCCGCCTGATAAAGCGAACCGTGGGAATCGGACATAACGATCACTCTCACAAAAACGCCTCCTTTTTCATATATTGATTATATATCCGCCGAGCGGTGAAAATTTTCGTCTTTGTTCTGTTTACAAATATTATAACATATGCTGTAAGAGAAAGAAAGAACAAATTAAAAACTTTGCGGATAATTTTTTCAACATATTTCGTAAAGGAGACATAGCAATGGCAAATCTCAATTTTGATCCCAAACAAATGGATCAGCTTCTGAAAATAGTAAGTTCCAAGCTGGGGGTATCTCCGGAAAACCTGAAAAACGACCTTGAAAGCGGAAAATTTGATTCTGCTATCAGGAACATGAAGCCTTCGGAAGCGGCTAAATTCAATCAGATGGTGAACAATCCGAAAATGCTTGAAAAATTCATGACCACGCCTCAGGCGCAGGCGCTTTACAAAAAGCTGACGGAGGGAAAATAATTTTCTGACCATTCAAAGGACGGACGGTGAGCATTCTGGACGATATTGCCGAAAAGATCGGAGAGCTTCTTTCCGATGAAGAAAGTATGCGTCAGCTCAGAGAACTCGCCGCCATGTTCTCCGGCGGTGAGGAGACGGACGGGGAAAACGGAGAAGCTCCCGCCGGGCAGGATACTTCTGCCGGAGGAATAGGGATAGACCCTGTTATGATAATGCAGCTTATGAGCGCTGCCTCTGCAAGCGATAAGAATATTGATCTGCTGAAAGCTCTGCGCCCTCATCTTTCGGACGAAAAGCAGCAGAAACTTGACCGCGCCATGAAGCTGCTGAAACTGTACAACATATTCACCGCCATGCGTGAAAGCGGTATGCTGAACGATCTTGAAAAGCTGCTCTGAGCTGCTGCATAAGGAAGTGAAGTATCAGAATGTCAGACGATAACGGTATCATGGAAGCCGAACAGCGTGTAAGGGAGATGAACAGAGTGACCCGGCAGTATTCCGAACAGGGCAACCGCTTTCTCCGGAGCATGAGAGAGCCTCCTCAGGCAGGACAGCCCCGTCAGGTCCGGTTCGAGCCTGCCGCGCCGGCTTCCATTCAGGAAAAAAGAGGACAAGACAATAATACTTCCGCTGCCGGTCAGCGTGTACGAAACAGGCAGAACTCTCCGCCAAGCACCGCCGCAAAGACCGCAAATGCAGCGCATCCGCCGGAAAATATCCCGCCTGCCGTTCCGGAAAATAAAAACAGGAGCAATATACATAATTCAGGTCCTATGATGTTCCCCGACCTTACAGCCGACAGTGAAAAGCTCATGCTGCTTCTGCTTATGTATCTGCTTATCCGCGAAAAAGCCGATATAAAGCTCCTGCTTGCGTTAGGATATCTTCTTTTATAAAAGATCCAAGAAAAACAGCCGACCGTCTGCCATATGTTCAAATGCTGTCCGATCCTGAAAGGAAAGGAGGAGTACTTGCTCAGCAAGGATAAAATATGAATTTATTGATAAAAAGGAATACTGAAAAGGAAAATTCCGCATTAAAAAAACAGATATTAGAGGACATAGAAATTGTTACCGCGCGGCTGGAGCATATCCGTGAAAGCTATGATATGACCTCCGAGCCGGAGCTCGTTGACGCGCTTATTTATGAAGAAATGGCTATGAAGTCGAGATTTGATTACCTTATAAGGATAGCAAGGGAGAACGATATAAAATGCAGGATATATATACGGGAATAGTATCGGCGTCCGACATACCGGAGCTGATTTTTTACGGAGCAACGGCGGTTTTTGCAGTTATAATGCTCATACATTACATAAGATCGGAAAAGCCTGTCAGAACTGCGTTATGCGGAATGTTGTCCGGAACGGCAGCGCTGCTTTTACTGAATTATTTCGGCGGTGATATATCCTTTCTTCCGGAAATGCCGCTGAACGGATTTACTGCATTTATCGCGCTTACTTTAGGAGTGCCCGGAGTAGCGGCTATGGCGGTCATATCACTGATAATGTAGATATCGGCAAGAGGGAATATAAAAACAGGGACTGCTTTTGCAGTCCCTGTTTTTTACGCTTCCGCTCCGTTGTATTGAGCCTTTGAAAACTCTTCCATTTCCGCTCTTGCTTTTGTGAAGCAAGCCATCATTCTGTCGGAAAAAACTCCGCACTCGCCGTTTATTATCATATTGTACGCTTCGTCAAGGGAATATGCGTCCTTGTATACCCTTTTGCTTATAAGCGCGTCGTAAACGTCCGCAACGGCAACTACCTGCGCTTCGATAGGTATTTCTTCGCCTTTAAGACCGTCGGGATAGCCCTTGCCGTCATAGCGTTCATGGTGATACCGGCATATCTCATAGCTGTATTTGTAATAATTCTTATCCTGCAAAGCCGCCATAGAATCCAGTATCTCACAGCCGCGGACGGTATGAGTTTTCATTTCGCTGTATTCTTCGTCGGTGAGCTTTCCGGGTTTAAGAAGTATGCTGTCCGGGATAGCTATCTTTCCCACGTCGTGCATTGCCGACGCAGAGGAGATAACTTCCATTGTTTCGGGAGAATAATTTACGTCGTCGAACATTTCATTGACATATTTAAGAAGAATTTTCGTAAATCCTTTTATGCGCCTTACATGATCTCCCGATTCAACGCTTCTGAACTCAACTACCGTACTGAGGATATCTATTATCCCGTTGTTTATTTCTTTGAGTTCGCGTTCCTGCTTTTCTTTTACAACATCGTCAACGTCGAATATAGTAAGCAGTATCTCACGGTCAACATTATCCTCGGTGCTGAAAATATCCGTCTCCTTCCAGCGGTAATTTTCTCCGTCGGAAGTAAAGCGGTATTCCACCGACCTGAAATCGGAAGGCATTTCCATAGGCTCATCGCTCGTAAAGCAGGCTGCGGCTTTCCTTACGTTTTCAATATCTTCTTTATGTATGCGCTCACGGAAAAATCCGTACAGTTCATCAAGCGAACCGTCTCCCGGCATATTTCCTAGAACGCCGGTATGCTCAAGTATGCGGTAATATTTTTCGCTGAAATTAACATATATAAAAGCGTCGTAGCGGTTTCCGAGCACATTTGCCACTCTGTTCTTTACCCGCTCGGCGTCTATGCGCATTTTTTCGGCACGGACAACATTTTCGGGGATACGGCGGATAAGTCCCACCGCGCGGATAGGCTTCATGCTGTTGTCAAGGACCGTATTAAGCGCAAGCCTGCACCACATAAGCTTATTTTCATTATCGTAAAAACGCACTATGGCAGACGCCTGACCTGCACCGTTCTTTACGCTTTCAAGCATTCTTTCCAGAATAGGGATATCATCTTCAAAAATTTTTCCGTTTTCTCCTGCGCTTTCGATAAGAGGTTTGCCGGCAGTAAAAAGCTGCCAGTTTTCCATGTCCTTGAGAATAATGGTATTCCCGTTTTCTATGCTGTAATCAAAAGCAAAGCTGTCAAAATCTTCTCCCAGGGCTTCGGAATATTTTTCAAAATCGTTTCCGAGACGTTCGTTTTTTACTCCGCTGTCATTAGGGTCTATTACCATTCCCATTATGCCCATAACATTCCCGTCGGTATCGAGCACCGGTTCCTTGAAAATATCGTAATATTTTATTTCCGAGCCGCACATTGTAGGGGAAAGCATACGGCTGCCGGTCTTGTTTTTCATTATGCTCATATCGTCGTCGTAAAAGCTCTGCGCTATCTCCTCCGAGCCCTGAAGGTCAAAATCGGACAGCCCTTTCAGTCCTCCGCGCTCAACTCCGTTGAGCATATCGCATATTTTGTTTGTATAGCAGTATTTGCAGTCGGTGTTCTTTACAAACACATTGAACGGGATCGCATCAAAAACACATTCAAGAAAATGAAGCTGTTTCTGAAGATCGTTCACTGTGGCTTCAAGCTGTTCATATGTTGGTCTGTTTTCCATTTCGCAAGATCCTTTCATTGGCATATAAAGCCGGATAATGGTCCGTTATTGAATAATTGCTCTGTTGGTTTTCCTGCGTGCCTTTACCCTGTACATATCTTCGTCGGCAAGCGTCATCATATTTTCAAGCGAGACTATCCTGTCTGAATGTATGCTGCTGTATCCGCAGCTGCAGCCTATTTTGTAGGGAAGTCCGCTGATCTTATTGTAATCCGCAAGGAATTTATCTATTTGTTCTATAAACCTGTTTACATCGTCCTCATTTTCATGAGAAAGTATTATGCAAAATTCGTCTCCGCCTGTACGGGTGCATATGCTTCCCTTGGGCATGGAAGCCTCTATAGCGTTTGCCGTGCGGAGAATGGCATTGTCTCCGGCTTCATGACCGTAAAGGTCGTTTATCGGCTTGAGATTATCTATATCGGCGCATATTATCGTAACAAATCCGCCTAATGATCTTGCCTGCTCTATCATGCCGTATTTGAGCTTATCCATGCCGCGTCTGTTGTAAAGACCGGTGAGCGGGTCTCGGATATAAAGATTTTCCAGCTCGTCTACCACATATTTCAGATCGTTCTGCATATAGAAGCTGCCGGCGTTGTTTGACAGTGCAAGCAGCCACGTTGCAAAGAAATCTCCGAAGCCTTTCACCTTTGACGGCTGATATGCCACATAGCCTATATATCTGTCCTTGAAATACATTGATGAAAAAGCATAAAAGCAGGCTTCTTCACCGTTAAGGATATCCTCCGGAGCATAATCTGCCGAGCGGAACTCCGTTCCCGCCGGAACATTGCCTCCGAAGCTGTACATTGAAAGCATTTTCTCAGAAATGCCTTTATAGCCTTTTTCCGTTTCGCCTATGGTCTTGGAAACCCTTTCCACATCGGGACAAACGCATATGTACAGTTCTTTGAGCTTGAAAAATACCGCTCCGTCATGAGCAGCTTCATACAGCTCTGCGGAATTTTCCGCATTGGCAAAAATGGTGTTAAGCGTAATAAGATGATAGTTAAATTCCTTATATGTATTGAGCTCTCCGTAGCGTTCGCTGTAAAAATCAAAACGCACCTTGTCTCCGGGCTTTACGCAGCCGCAGGACTGCTGCCTGAACAGCACGGAATTTACATACACCGTATCGTCGGTATCCCTGCCGTTCCAGATATCCGCAAATATTTCCACGGCTTTTTCTCCTGCCTCCTGAAAAGCAAGTCTCGCCGTAGTCAGCGACGGAGAATATGCTTCGCAGTCGCTTATCCCGTCAAAGCCGGTAACTATGATATCGTCCGGAATACTGTAGCCGTTGCTTTTGAGGCAGTCCATACAGAAGAATGCCATTGTATCGCTGGCGCAGACTATAGCCTCCGGGATATCGCCCGATTTTATTATATCCTCGGTACATTCATAAGCCTTTTTCCAGAACTCACCGTAGGATATCCTGCTTTCCTCAATGGGAATGCCATGCTCGGACAGGACTTTTTTGTAGGCTGAAAGACGTTCCTCCGTCTGTATATTTCCGGGAAAGCCGCCTATGAAATTTATCTTTTTCAGACCATGATCCTCCACCAGATGGCGTACGATAAATTCCATGGCAATATGATCGCTCAGTATTATATTTTTATCGAGCTTATGACCGGGATCGTTTATGTTTATTACAGGTATGCCGCGGGCTTTTGCTTTTTCATGTACCGAAGAAATAACATTTTCGTCGATAATTGATTCGCCAAGTATTATTATACCGTCGGCAGTGTCATAATTGATAAGTTCAAATATTTCTGTTTCTCCGAGAATTACATTTTTAGGCAGAGAATATTCGGAATTAAATTCGGGCTTTCTTACCATTGCAGCGAATACCAGCAGATTTATATCAAATTTCCGGCATTGCTCATATATACCGTTGATTATTCTTGATTCATTTTCCCAGTTAAACCCGGTGACGCAGACTGCAATAGTTTTACGCTTCATTTGGATCTCCCCCAGAAACAGAATTTATTATAAAAGAATGATAAAATACATAGAAAGTATATCATATTTTCTCCGGAATTGCAATATATTTTCAAAATTTAAAATCGGTTTTTGGGAATAATCAGGCTCTGCCGGCAAATATTATTTTTGGTGATATGCCCCATGGGGTATTGACAAGCACAGAAATCTATGGTAAAATCAAATATATCAATTTGGTATATTTATATTTAGTATAAAGGAGAGTTTTATTATGGATAAGTACGAGTGCCCATGTTCTTACGTTTATGACGAAGCTGTCGGAGATCCGGACGGCGGTATAGCTCCCGGTACAAAGTGGGAAGATATCCCCGATGATTGGGTATGTCCCGTCTGCGGTCTGAGCAAGAGCGAATTTACCAAGATATCCTGATAAGATATCTGCGGCGGCAGTTCGGTGCATCCGTTCAGCCGCTGAATTTTTGAACGGAGGAGATCTTTATGGTCAAGCTGAAAGACGATATCTACTATGTAGGCGCTATAAACCCTAACCTCAGGGTATTCGACATTATTATGAAGACCGATTATGGAACGACGTATAATTCCTATCTTATAAAAGGCGAAAAGACCGCTCTGGTGGAAACTGTCCATGACCGTTTCGGCGGCGTCATGATTGATAATATCCGTGAGATATGCGATCCTTCCGAGATAGACTATATCATTTTCAATCACACGGAGCCGGATCACAGCGGTTCGGTAGAAAAAATACTGGAAGCCAATCCGGACGTTGTTATAGTTGGTTCTGCGGCGGCAATAAAGAATATTGCAAATGTTTCCAACAGAAACGATTTCAAAAGTATGACCGTCAAGAACGGCGATACTCTTGACCTTGGAAAAGGAATGGAGCTTCAGTTCATTTCCGCTCCTAATCTTCATTGGCCTGACAGTATATTTACCTATCTGCCGTCAAGGAAAACGGTATTTACCTGTGATTTTCTTGGTTCTCACTACTGTGAGCCGCTTATAACCGACGATGTGATAACCTATCCCGACGAATATGAAGCAGCCTTTGCATATTACTACAAAGCCATATTCGGACCGTTCCCGAAGTTTGTTAAGGACGGCGTTGCCAAGCTCGAAGGACTTGACTTTGACATGGTTTGCTGTTCTCACGGTCCGGTGCTGAAAAACGGCATAAAGAAAGCTATTGCCAAGTACAGCGAATGGGCAGTGCCGGAAGCTCCTAAGGGAACGGCTGCGGTTCTTTATGTATCCGCTTACGGTTATACGGAAGCCGCTGCAAAGCGTTATGCAAAAAAGCTGGAGGAACAGGGCATATCGGTAAAGTGCATGAACATAATCAGGCACAGCGCCGGTGAAATAGCCGAAGCCGTTTCGGGTGCGGCAGGACTTGTATTCGGTTCGCCTACTATCAACAGAGACGCCCTTAAACCTGTATGGGACGTGATTTCTTCGATAGATGCCATAACGAACAAAGGAAAACCGTTTGCGGTAATAGGTTCTTACGGCTGGAGCGGAGAAGCGTGTGCGGCTCTGGATTCCAGATGTGTCACCCTTGGGCTCAAAAAGATACACGAGCCGTACAGGTGGCTGATGAAGCCCTCTGAGGCTGACTTTGAGGAAATAGACAAGCTTGCCTGTCAGTTTGCAGAAGTTATAAAGTAAAAATAAAAAACCGTGCGATCCTTATAAAAGAATTGCACGGTTTTTTATTTGGCGGAAGCGGAGGGATTCGAACCCTCGGTACCCGAAAGTACAACTGATTTCGAGTCAGTCCCGTTATGACCACTTCGATACGCTTCCGTGACAAATAACATTATAACATATCCATTTGGAAAAAGCAAGTGCTTTTAGCAAAAAACTGCCGCGGAATATCCGCGGCAAAGTTTTTATTCTTCGTCCGAGCTTTCAATGGGGATAAATTGATTTTCCGCATTGTTATACTCATAGCCGAGCTTTTCCATAGCCGCAGAAATGCCGTTCATATCTGCGCCCATATCGCTGCAAAGCTCCTCAAGGCTCTGATAAACGTCGCGGAGCTTCATGTTCAGAACACTCAGAAGCATATACGGATCTTTTGGCAAAGCCATATCTTTTACCTCCTGTCTTTCATATGTGATAACGGATCTGTTCCCGGAAGCGTCATTCCTTATGAGTTTTTCCGAATATCCGGCAATAAGCGATGAAAGTTCGCCGAAAAGTTTGTATTCACGGGTATTTATTTCAAGCATATCAAGGTTTGTCATTATTGTAAGGCAGTAATCCCTGTTCCCGAGTATAACAGCCATGTCGTGAAAATATCCGTCATACCAGCCGTATTTTCGTATTACCTCGGCATTTTCTCCGCCGAGTATCATTGCGTTGCGGCTGTGGGTAAGATGATATTCAAGCCGCTCGGAATACGGGTTGCCCTCCTTGATAAAATCATATATCTCACGGGAGATAGCAAGAGCAGACTCACAGCATATCTGCGGCTGACCGGACGCTTTAGCGTCCTCCTCATGAACAATTCCCGAAGATCGCATAAATTCTTTGTAACCGTCCTCTGGGTAAAGTTCCCGGAGCATGGCAAAAGCCGAGTTATCGCTTTCCTCAAGGCACAGACCGATAAGCTCCTCAACGGTCCATTCCGTTCCGTATTCTTCATATTGCAGTGTGCCCGTGCCGCTGCGCTTGTATTCTTCCGAATATATAAGCCGCTGCTCTGTGTCGGCTTTTCCGGCAAAAGCCATTCTGTATATGTAAAGCATATACGGTGCTTTCATTACCGATGCTGAAAAATAATGCTTGTCCGGATTCAGCATAAATGTAAATCCGGTCTCTATATCTTCATAGGCAAGGGAAATATCGTAATACTCAAAATGAGGATATTTCCGGATAATTTCTTCAAGCTCATTATAAAATTCTTCCGGAAGATCATAGGACGGCTCGGATATTTCCGTAGCAGCCGATGAAGCGGAAAGTTCCGTTTCCGTGACCGCAGAAGTTTCCGCTGCCAAACTCTCCGTTACGGTAAGAGTTTCCGTAATTTCTTCCGCGACCGATACCGTTTCCGGCACGGACACATCCGCAGGGACGGTCTCGCTGCCGCCATTGCAGCCGCAAAGCAGGACAGCAGTAATGATCATCGGCAGAATTTTTCCGTGGTGCAAAGCGGTCACTTCCTTTCAAGAAATGTTTTACAATAGAATTATATCATTTTTCATATATATCTGCAATGCTTTTGGGAAATTTTTATCATTGGGTGTTGAGAGTTAAGAGTTAAGAGTTGAGATAAATGATAATTTTCGGGGAAGCACAAATTTATTAAGTTGTGTTGCCAAACAGCTCACTGGGCTGTTTGGCAAGGCTTAAACTATAATAATCGTTAGTGCCAAGGGGGCGCCCTC
>CANQXX010000021.1 GCA_947627905.1 uncultured Clostridia bacterium | reverse complement strand
AAATGTCCCCTTTCGTTAAACTTCATTTCGGTATATTTATATTATACCACATTGTCTAACAAAAGGGGAGCATTTCAGCGCTGCCGTCCCGTTTTTTATTTATATGAACATATCCTTTCAAAATCCAGTTTTCCGCCGAAGATATCAAGTGCGCTGCCAACGGTAAAATCAAGTTTCCCCTGTCCGAGCTCTTTAAGGATATCCAGATCATCATATGAGCCTATACCTCCGGCATAGGTCATGGGAATATTATCCGTTTCGCCCAAAAATTCCGCAAGGGGTCTTTCAATGCCTTTTGACTTGCCCTCAACATCAACGGCATGGATAAGAAATTCATCACAGTATGCCGAAAACATTTCCACTGTTTCATCGTTCAGCTTTACATCGGTAAATTTCTGCCAGCGGTCGGTAACTATAAAATAGTCCTCTCCCCTTTTGCGGCAGGAAAGGTCAAGAACAAGATTTTTCTTTCCTACTGCGGAAACAAGTTTTTTCAGGTTTTCAAAATTTACCTGTCCGTCCCTGAAAACATAGGAAGTTACGATAACGTGCGACGCTCCCCGTTTCAGAAAATTTTCTGCGTTCTCCGCAGTTATCCCTCCGCCGATCTGCAATCCGCCGCTGAACGCTTCCAGCGCGGCGTATGCCTGCCGCAGATCGTCAGCGTAAAATTCCGAGCCTGCCGGATTTAGCAGGATAATATGTCCGCCGTTCAAACCGCGGCTTTTATAAAGTCCGGCATAAAAATCCGCGCCTTTTTCAGAAACAAAATTTTCCTTTGCAAAACTATCCTTGTCCGCAAGGCTGCCGCCGACTATCTGCTTTACCTTTCCGTTATGTATATCTATACATGGTCTGAATCTCATTGCAATTCCTCCAGAGAAATACTAAAATGATTATACAGCATTTTCCGGAAAATTTCAAGATATGATATAAATATATAATAAAATGTTCCTCTGCTATTGACAAATGCGGACAAGCATGGTATACTTGAAAAGTAAATAATTTAATAACCTTATCAAGAGCGGCGGAGGAACTGGTCCTGTGAAGCCCGGCAACCTGATGACAGGCTTTTGACTGTCAGAAAAGGTGCTAAATCCTGCGGAATGTATCCGAGAGATGAGGAATTTTTCAGATGAAATTTCGCAGCGCTTGGAAATATCCGGCGCTGATCTTTGTTTATGGATAAGGATTTTTAAAGAAAGGTGATATTATGTCAAAAATGCTTTTTACTTCAGAATCGGTGACAGAAGGTCATCCCGATAAGATATGCGATCAGGTATCTGACGCTATACTGGACGCCATACTTGCTCAGGACCCTGACGGACGCGTTGCCTGTGAAACGGTAACGACTACCGGCATCGTTATGTGCATGGGTGAGATCTCCACAAAATGCTATGTGGATATCCCGAAAATAGTAAGGCAGGTAGTTATAGATATAGGCTACGACCGCGCAAAATACGGCTTCGACGGTCATACCTGCTCCGTTCTTCAATCTATTGACGAACAGTCCTCTGACATAGCAATGGGCGTGGACGACGCTCTTGAACATAGATCCGGAGACGGAGACAGTTTAACCGGCGCCGGAGATCAGGGAATGATGTTCGGCTTCGCCTGCAATGAAACTCCGGAGCTTATGCCGCTTCCCATATCCCTTGCACATAAACTTGCAAAAAAGCTCACCGATGTAAGAAAGACCGGCGTGCTCCCCTATCTCCGTCCGGACGGAAAAACTCAGGTGACAGTTGAATATGACGACGGAAAGCCTGTCAGGGTCGATACTATAGTTGTTTCCTCACAGCATGCGTCGGAAGTTCCCCTTGAAAAGATAAGGAACGACATAATCGAAAAGGTAATAAAACCTGTAGTTCCGCAGGAACTACTTGTTGACACAAAATATTTTGTAAATCCTACCGGAAGATTTGTTATCGGAGGTCCCCAGGGAGACAGCGGACTTACCGGAAGAAAAATAATCGTTGACACATACGGCGGTTATGCACGCCACGGCGGCGGAGCTTTCAGCGGCAAAGATCCCACAAAGGTAGACCGCAGCGCCGCTTATGCTGCAAGATATGCTGCAAAGAATGTTGTAGCCGCAGGTCTGGCGGACAAATGCGAAGTCCAGCTTGCTTATGCAATAGGCGTTGCTCACCCGGTCTCGATAATGGCGGATACATTCGGCACAGGCAAGGTAAGCGATGAGATCATCGCCAAGGCAATTGAAAAGGTATTTGATTTCCGTCCTGCGTCAATAATCAAGGATCTTGATCTTCGCAGGCCTCAGTATCGCCAGCTTGCCGCATACGGTCATATGGGACGTGAAGAGCTTGGCGTTGCATGGGAACGCACTGACAAGACAGAACAGCTAAAAGCGGCTGTGGCAGAATAATGCAAACTAAAAGGGTCAATTTAAAATTGACCCTTTTTTTATCAGGCTATGTCTATTCCACCGTCTCCATAATGGCATCTACCAGAGATTTATAATACCATTTCAGTGTTTGTCTGTTCAGAAGTCCCAGACCCTCGCCGTCCTCCGGCTTGCATATCGTTCCGTTATCCCACCAGCAGCATGGAACGCCGTATTTTTCCGCTGTGGAAAGATAATATTTTACCAGTTCTATACGTTCGGAGGTATTATTTTTATTTATCGAGCCGAACTCGTCCATAATTACCGGTATACCCTTGCTGAGAAATACCTTGTCTATATTAGCAAAAGCATTGTCTATCTCGCGTTTACCGTTATCGGTGAGCTTTTTGTCGCTTGAATATCTGTTAAGAGCCATATTATAAGGCAGATATGCGTGAACGGAAACGATTATCCTGTCATCGTCCGGGATATCAAGTGCAGCCATTGCCGAATATCCCGAATTTGCTCCGTATGGCGTCAGAATAAGATAACGCGTTTTGTTTTTTCCTCCGGAAGAACGGACCGTATCCACAAATGTTTTATAAAGCCTGTTAAGCACTTCCCACTCGGCAGACGTGCCGCCCATCCATTCTTTGGCGGAACCTTCGGTGCGCGGTTCGTTCATGCCCTCAAAAATAAGTTTTTCGTCATAATCCTTAAAGCGCTCCGCTATCTGCTTCCATACATTGCCGAATTTTTTAGTCACCGTTTTTTCGTCCTTTTCGGTGAGCTTTATCCAGCTCAGGTCGTGATGCGTATTGAGTATAACGAACATATCGTTTTTATAAGCATAGTCTACTATCTCCTGAACTCTGTCCATCCATGCCTTATTGATATTTCCGTTCTTGTCCATATGGTCTCCCCATGAAACAGGGATACGGACAGTGTTGAAGCCGGCTTTTTTTACGGTATCTATCATAGTCTTGGTAGTCTTTACATTTCCCCAGCCTGTCTCATAATCAAGATCGTTTGAAAGCCATGTACAGCCCTGACTGTCAAGAGTATTTCCCAGATTCCAGCCGATCGTTATTTTTTCAAGAAGCTCCTGACCGCTTTTGAAGGAATCGCCCGAAGCGCTTTTTTTCTTTACCGTTACCTTACATTCAGCTTTATAGTCAGTACCCTTTATCTGTGCGGTGATAACAGCCGTTCCTGCTTTTTTGGCAGTTATGTTTCCTTTGGAAACATATGCAACGGAAGTATCCGAGCTTCGCCACTGGATAGTACACTTTTTGAAGCCGGTAACCGTTCTTTCGAGCTTATAAGAGCTTCCCACCGTCATAGTCAATGACGTCTTATTGAATTTTATGCCCTTTGTTTCCGCGGCATATGCGCTGACCGGAAGTATAAATACACACATAATGACTGTCAGCAGCACTGCGGCAAGTCTTTTTAATTTCATTATCCGCACCTCTGTTATAAGAAATTTCGGAAAGGAACATCTATCTTTCCGATCATATTCTTATTCTAACATATTTTTTACAATATTACAACCATTTAACAGGATATTTTCATAAGTTTTAATTTGCTGTGATACAGCCAATATACCGCCATGATGATGAAATTGCCGTTTTATGATTTACAAGCAGCACATTTTATGGTATAATATTTACAGCTATAAATGGAGGTGCAATATGTCCACAGAAGTAAAAAACAGACCGGCAGCGGCAGAAGCGCCGGAGATCCCGTCCGGAAATGCCGGCATAGGAAGATATAATCGTGTTGGTATACTTGATACCCTGCGCGGTCTGGCAATAATTTTTGTAATGGTATATCATCTGCTTTACGACCTGATATATTTTGCCGGAAAGGATATACCGTTTTTCTTTTCCGACGGAATGGATATAATACATAATTTTTTCCTGACGGTGCTTTTTTCAGTATCGGGAATATGCGCAGGCTTTTCCAAAAACGTACTTAAACGCGGAGCGGAGCTTTTTCTTATGGGCGGCATACTGACCATTGCAACGGCTGCTTTTTTCCCGGACGAGCTTATAGTTTTCGGGGTTCTTTCCTGCTTCGGAGTTTCAATGCTGATATACGGGGTCATATCTCCGGTAATGAAAAAACTGCCGCAAATGGCGGTATTTGCGGTGTTTGCCGCTCTGTCGGTCATATTTTTCAACTTTCACCGTGACGGCAGCCTGTTTTTCATCATAGACAGCATAAGGCTCGATCTTCCCAAGGACATAGAGTACCTTTATCCCATAGGCATAAGGTCTGCCGGATTTTACTCGGCGGATTATTTCCCGCTGATACCTTATGGATTTATATTCCTTGCCGGAACAGGACTTTCGGATATATTTGCCAAAAAGGAGCTTCCGGAATTTTTCTACAGGGCAAAGCTGCCGGCGGTAAATTTCCTCGGAAAATATTCGCTGTGGTTCTATATTATCCATCAGCCGGTATTTCTGGCGATTACATATTTTATGTGAAAGGTCATATTATGGAAAATCTTACAAATATAAATGTTATAAGGGATATTATGGAACGCCACGGTTTTTCGTTCAGCAAAAGCCTTGGACAGAACTTTCTCGTAAATCCTTCGGTCTGCCCTAAGATAGCCGAAATGGGAAACGCCGCAGAGGGCTGGGGCGTGCTGGAAATAGGCGCCGGCATAGGCGTTCTTACGCATGAGCTTGCCAAAAGAACCGACAGAGTGGCTGTAGTCGAGATCGACAGCAGACTTATACCTATACTGAATGAAACTCTTGCAGAACATGACAACGTGACCGTTATAAATGAAGATATCATGAAAGCCGATCTGGCAGGAATAATAAAGGAAAATTTTCCCGGTATGAAAATCGCCGTATGTGCAAATCTTCCCTATTATATAACATCTCCGGTGATAATGCGTCTGCTGGAAAGCAGGCTGCCGATAGATTCTATAACGGTAATGGTGCAAAAAGAAGCCGGAAAACGCATCTGCGCCGCTATGGGCACCCGTGAAGCCGGCGCGGTCACGGCAGCGGTAAGATATTATTCCGAACCGAAAATGCTTTTTGATGTTTCAAGAGGGAGCTTTATGCCGTCTCCAAATGTGGATTCCTGTGTAATAAGGCTGGACGTCCGCAAAGTACCTGCCGTTCAAGTCGAAGATGAAAAATTATTTTTCCGCACGGTCAGGGGAGCTTTTTCACAGCGCAGAAAAAATCTTGCGAACAGCCTTTCTTCTTCTCTCGGACTGCCGAAAGAACAGGTCATGAATGTAATAACGGCGGCGGGACTTCCGGAAAATGTCCGTCCGGAGCAGCTTTCGCTTGAAAATTTTGCCGCCGTTTCGGACGCTCTCGCAAAGCTGTAAGTGTGAACGTTTGATGTTATTATATATGAAATTTTTCCCAATTATAAAAAAATAGAAAAAACTACTTGTTTTTATTCTGGAAATGGGTTATAATATTTATAGCAGTTAAAGTATACTGTTTGTGGAAGTATCTGCCGCAGTGAATGCCGGCGGACTTATCCCATGACCGTGAACATATCTTACAAAAGGAGTGTTATAAATGAATAACGACCAGACAATGACATTTACTGTTGTCGAGGATAAAGAGGGCGAGATGAAAAAAAACCTTATGGCTATTTATGACGCTCTTAAAGAAAAAGGCTATAATCCAATAAATCAGATAGTAGGTTATATTTTATCGGAAGATCCGACATACATAACCACATACAACAACGCCAGAAGTCTTATACGGCACATCGACCGCGACGAACTGCTTCAGGTCCTTGTAAAGTCTTATCTCGGCGAATGAATGTTATGTGCGTTATGTACGGCGGAACGTGCAGAACGCACTTTTCTTTTGCCATTGACATATCTTGCAGTATAATATTGCCAAAAAGCGGTGTAACCGAATTGAAACCAAATTGTAACCGTTTTGTAGTTTTATTTTGCCTTGAAATGTGCTAAAATATAGATGTAATAATTTTAACGCAGCGCTTCATAATAGTAATGTTCTTTAAATTGCGTATGGAGGCTGTTATGTTAAAAAAGATCATTACTTCAGTTCTTGCAGCGGTATGCATGGGAACGATATCTGTCAGCGCGGCGGATATAAGCTCTCTTGACAGGACCTGTCACGGCTACGGTCAGGGCAGAGAGGTGGACGAATGTAACCGTCCCGTCGGCGCGTCAGCTTTCAATGATGAATACGGCTGCTACGGCTGCACGGCTATGCTCGATGACAGCAAGAAAATATGCCTTACTTTCGATCAGGGCTATGAAAACGGCTATACCGGGCCGATACTTGATACTCTTAAAGAAAAGAATGTCAGGGCTGTGTTCTTCCTTACGGGAGATTATGCCAAGCGGAACGAAAAACTTGTCCGCAGAATGATCGACGAAGGTCATATTATCGGAAATCATGGAATGAAGCACGAATCTCTGCCGTCGCTTTCCATAGAGGGAGCAGAAAACGAGATAATGTCGCTCCATGAGTTTGTAAAAGAAAAATACGGCTATGAAATGCAGTATTTCCGTCCCCCGTGCGGGGAATATTCGGAACAGTCCTTGGCGGTGTGCCAGAAGCTGGGCTATAAGGCTATGCTCTGGAGCTTCGCATATCAGGATTGGGACGTAAACGCTCAGCCTGATCCGTCCGAAGCCTTAAAACGGGTATGCGGCGCGGCTCACGGCGGAGAAATATGCCTTCTGCACAGTGTTTCCGCAACCAATGCGGAGATACTTCCCAAGGTGATCGACAGCTTCAGGGAACAGGGCTTTGAGCTCGGACTTCCCGATGAAGCATGAATGTGCTATTCATTGCAAGGGTAATTCCCTTATGATGATATTCTCGGCTTGCCGATGCAGACGGTGAGCTTCCGAGTCTCTCCTTGTTTTATTTTCTTTGCGGCGGAACTGCGCTAACAGTTCCGCCTTTTTCTTTTTGGTGATATAGCCTTATTTTTTATATTTTTTGTGAAAAACTCTTGAAAACCTACTAATCCTATGTTATAATAGTAATATAAAAGGATATTCAAATGCTTTTCAGTATCTGATGAAAGGACGTACCCGCTATGAAGATCTCAACAAAAGGAAGATATGCGCTAAGAATGCTTATTGATCTTGCAATATACGGCAGAGAGGAATATGTTGCTCTGAAAGATATTGCCCGGAGACAGGAAATTTCAAAGAAATATCTTGAACAGATAGTTCCGCTTCTGAATAAATCAGGTCTGCTGAAAACTAACAGGGGTTATCAGGGAGGATATATGCTTTCAAAGTCTCCGGACAAATATACCGTCGGAGAGATACTCCGCATTTCCGAAGGAAATCTTTGCCCTGTGGCTTGTCTGCAGTATGAATATAACGACTGTCCGAGAGCGGCTGAATGTATGACGCTTCCTGTATGGCAGGGACTGTATAAGACCATTACCGATTATCTTGACGGCATCACATTGCAGGATATAATCGACAATTACGGCAATGGCGGCAATTATTGCGTATGACCGTCAGGAGAAATATCCCGGCACTTGCAAAAAATAATATTATGTGATATAATATCATAAAGCCGTATTTTCTGCGGTTTTATGATATTTTTTTTTGAGGAATTGGAAAATGAATGATGTAAAAGAATATATCCCCGAAACAGAGCCTGCTGTGGGACAGCACAGCACCGCAAAAAAGGCAACGAGGATCGCGCTAAAGCCTGCAATAGTAATATTCATGACTATGCTGGCGGTCATAATATGCCTTTCCGCGTCGGTCATAATACTTGCCCTGAAAGTCGGTAACGTTCCGGAAGCTCCTTCAGGGGAGAAAACGGAGGAATTGTATGAGCCTTCCGAAGAAGCGTTCGTTCCTGTGGTAAATAACAGGGTTTACGATTTTTATGACAAGGACGATGTTATAATATTCAACGATCCGGTATACGGTCAGGTATGGGTGCCGGCATTTGACAATGTTCCGAAGCATACATATGATTACAGCGGACTTGCTCTTGAAAACGGCAGGTATACATATTCGGAAAACGGCAAGGTCATATCCCGTACCGGTATAGACGTTTCCTATCATCAGGGAAATATAGACTGGGATCTTGTGGCTGCGGACGGTATAGATTTTGCCATGCTCCGGGTAGGCTACAGAGGATATGAAAGCGGCTCTATAAATGCTGATGAAAATTTTCACTCATACATACAGGGCGCTTTGGACGCCGGACTTGATGTAGGAGTTTACTTCTTTTCACAGGCTTTAAATTCCGGAGAAGCTATAGAAGAAGCTAATTTTGTTCTGGAGCAGATACAAGGTTACGATATCTCAATGCCTGTTGTCTTTGACTGGGAAGTCCTTGAGGACGAAACAGCAAGATCTCATACAGCCGCTCCGCATACAGTAACGGAATGTGCGGCAGCGTTCTGCGATACTATTGCCGACAGAGGCTATACGCCGATGTTCTACGGCAATAAAAAATTTGCGATAATGAAAATGGACGTCAGCAAGATGAACGGCATAGATTTCTGGTATGCGGAATACAAAAACGGTCATAACGCTCCGGAATATCCGTATGATTTCCGTATGTGGCAGTATGCCAGCGACGGCAGAGTAAACGGCATAACCGGAGACGTGGATATGGATATATGCTTTTACGGTTATGGGGCAGCGGAAGATCCAGTAAATGACGATTAATTTTTGAAAGGGTGTTTTTATGAAAACAACTATCTCATCGGAAGTCCTTACAGCAGTTATTGACAGCTTCGGAGCGGAGCTCCATTCGCTGAAAGACAGCTCCGGAAATGAATATCTGTGGCAGGCTGATCCTGCTGTCTGGAAAAGGCACGCGCCGGTACTTTTCCCGTTTATCTGTAATACCGGTTCGGGAGTTTACACTGTGGGCGGAAAGGAATATAAGCTCGCAAATCATGGGTTTGCAAGGGATAATGAGTTCACGCCGGTATCTTCTTCGGAAAGTGAAGCGGAATTTCTTCTTGCATCATCTGCGGAAACAAAAAAGCTGTATCCGTTCGATTTTGAGCTGTACCTGAAATACGGCATATCCGGAAATAAGCTGACTGTTAGCTGCAAGGTCCGCAATTCCGGAAATGAGACGATGAGATTTTTTATCGGCGGACACCCTGCTTTCAGAGTTCCGGTAAACGGCGTCGGCAGCTTTGAGGATCATTATATTGAATATGAAAGTCCCGAAACGATAGTTCAGGAGCTTAAAGATAAAAAAATAACCGTCCTTGACGGCGGAAAGACCGTTCCCCTGAGCCATGAACTGTTTGCCAACGATGTTTTCATGAAAGACAAGCCAAAGTCCTCATGGGCAGCGGTAGTAAACGAAAAAACCGGAAAGAAAGTCAAGCTGCATTATGATAACAATGGCTGCATAGCGGTATGGTCTACATATTCGGAGGATAAAAACATTACCGAAAAAGCCGGATTTGTTTGTCTTGAACCATGGAGCAGCGTTCCGGTTTACCTTTGCGGCAGCGAAGAGCTTAATGAAATGAAAAATGCGATAGTCCTTGAAAAGGACGGAGAATACACATTCTCATACGTTATAGAAATTGAATAAAAACAAAAACAATGACCGCGCTTCCGATCGTCATGGAGCACGGTCATTTTTATCCTTTCAACATTTTTAATTTAACGATTGCGGAAAATTCCCCGCATTTTTTTGATATTGCCTTAAATTCTTATCTATTATGAAAATAAAATGAAAATATTCTCACAAATATTGAAAATGCAAAAAAAATTTGGTATAATTTAAATTGATAATATTCCAGAAAGGCAGTAGTGTATTATGAAAAAAATGCTGTTTGCTTTTAATCCTCATTCCGGAAAGGGACTGATCCGCCAGCATCTTCTTGAAATAGTAGATATCTTCACCAAGGACGGATATGAAGTGACCGTTCACCCTACACAGGCGCGCAATGACGCATATGAAAAAGTATGCTCACGCTGCGGAGATTTCGACGCCGTTGTATGCAGCGGCGGAGACGGCACGCTGAATGAAACTATAAAAGCTCTTATGAAATCTGAAAAGAAAATACCTCTCGGATATATACCTTCGGGAACAATGAACGATTTTGCTTCCAGCATAGGCATACCAAAGGATATGCCTGCTGCGGCTTCCGTCGTTGTAAAAGGCGAACCGGTAAGCGTGGATATAGGTTCATTCAACGATGAATATTTTACATACATAGCCGCATTCGGAGCATTCACGGACGTAAGCTATGAAACTCCACAGCAGATGAAGAATATGTTCGGCAGCCTTGCTTATATAATGGAAGGCATGAAACGGCTGAATACGGCTAAATCCTACCATGTAAAGGTAATAAACGGCGACGAGATCATAGAGGACGATTTCATCTTCGGCATGACTTCAAATTCCACATCCGTGGGAGGGTTCAAGGGACTTAGCGGAACGGAAGTAAAACTTGACGACGGCGTTTTTGAGGTAGTTCTTATCAGAACGCCGAAAAGTCTTGCGGAATTTCAGCAGACAATTAACGCTTTTCTCAGGCGCGAGATAGATTCAAAATATTTTGTATCATTCAAGACCAAGCAGGTGGAATTTCATTCCGAGGACGATCTTCCGTGGACACTTGACGGCGAATACGGCGGGAACTGCCGGAATGTGGTCATAAAAAACAACTGCCGGGCGATAGATATTTTTACGCCGCATATGGGCGGACTTGAAGCGGCTCTCTACTCAGGCGGAACGGCGGAAACAGAATAAAACACAGGCGCAGGGAAAATATCCTGCGCCTTTTATGTTTTTATTCTTGTATGGAAATAAAAGCAGTCGGTGTGGGATAATCAATACCATTCAGGAACAAACCGTTTTCCTTGGCGTTCATTATGATCATCATACCAATAGAACAGCATCTTTGCAAATATTTCAGAAAATCGGGTACACTGTCAAGATGCGGAGGTATCTTAACCGCTTTGCCATTGTAAATGTCCATATACATATCATGGAAATGCTCCGCTATTATCTTTGCGTGGCGATCTGAAAGTTCGTAAAGACCTTCGCAGCGGTCTTTTTCTGAAATAACGGGAATATCAGGTTTCAGAACACCGTTTTCGCGGATAAAATATCCCTTTTCGATAAGGCTGTCCAGTTGGTCAAGAGCCCGTTTGCTGATGATATCCATATCAAAAGCACTGTTTACAGCGGCATAAAACAGCGGATTCAAAATACCGTTCTCCATGTCTATATTCATTTCGTGGAGGATAGTACCATACTCATAAATGCCGACAGAGCCTTGTCTCGTACCATATTCGCCGTTTACGGAATATCCGCTGCCCCAATGACGCTTCTCCTGTTCGGTGACACGATTGCCCATAGCAAACCATTTTCCGCCGTTTGGACGGTCAGGATAACTTTCAAAACTATTTTTTTCAAATTCATTTGTAAGCTCGTTACGCACATGACGGGGAGCGTGCTCGATAGTTCTGACCGCAAAATATGCCATAAGCTTTGTTTTCTGACGTTCATTCTGGATCTTGTAAAATCCCTGTCCGGACAATTCCTCAAAGCCTTTTTGCATTAATTCCCATACAGCCTTGTAATTTTCATCGGCATATCTGCGTTCAAGTTCATAGGTAGCTTCCCTGTCCTCTTTTGAATAAATAATAAGATCGGTGTAGACCTTGTTCCCTGTCCTTTTCATAAGCTCGCCGTTTACAAGACGGTCGATCACAGGCTCAACGTATGGAGCAGGAATACCTATCGCCTGTGAAAGTTCGCCTATCGTCACAGGCTTTTCATATGCAAGGATAAGCAGGTTCATGGCAAGTCTGTCATTAGATCTTACAAGGCTGAACGGTTCTGCGTCATTTCCGCTTGATCCGGTACATGAAATATAAAGATATTCAGGTTCATAGCTTTGGTTTGTATATTTTTCCATAGCAATTTCCTTTCTGATATGCTTTCTTCCTGCATTAAGGCGGCTTTTTACGGTGTTTTCCGGGACGGAAAGCGCCTGTGCTATCTCTTTTATGCTTTGATCTTTCATGTAGAACCGCACCATTGTTTCACGGTAAACGCTTGTAAGCTGTCCAAGATTTTTCCGGATCATTTCCGCATCTTCGGAACGTTCAATATCCTCATAAAGATAGCTTTGCTCCGGGATATCGTCTGCAAAGTCAATGGAAACAGCGGGCTTGCGGTACTTGCGGCGCAGAGCATCATAATATTTCCGTTCAAGCACAGAACTTAACCATGCGGCAGGATCGTCCATGATCTTTCCTTTTTTCATATAAACAAGTCCGGCAAGAAGCGTTTCCTGTACCAGATCTTCGGCATCATGGAGATCATCGCATTTGTACACCGCTTTTTTCATCAGGAAGTCGGCATATTCGCTTAAATTGATATTCATTTGCAAGGCACCTCGTTTTGCTTTTGAAAGATCTTTCGTAATATATGTCGTTTTTCCGGAAGAAAGGTTCGCCGAAGAAAAATATTTACGCAAAAATTCTGCCTCCGGACAATAAAAATATCCGGAGGACGATCTTCCGTGGACCCTTGACGGCGAATACGGCGGAAACAGAATAAAACACAGGCGCAGGGAAAATATCCTGCGCCCGTTTTATTTTTGGCTATGTCACGGTAAGAAGCTGCTTTTCAGCATTTTTATCCTGCCAATAAATTGGGACTTAATCTTCCTTTGTCAAAACCTTCCTCTGCCAGCTATGTTTTCCGCACTTGGGGCATTTCATGTATCTCGTCCTGCCGGCATGGAGCGCAAGATTGGTTTGCCAGTAAGTCGGCACATACCTGTGACCGCATTTTTGGCACGCATAGTATCCGGCTTTCTGCTCAATGCCTACCGCAATGAAAGCGACCGCATCTATCATTGCAACAGCGAATACAATAAGCGCTGCACGGATCCATGCAGAAAACTGAGCAAAGATCGACACAAGCACCAGAACGATCCCTGCAAGGACCGCCGGAATAAC
Organism: uncultured Clostridia bacterium; assembly: GCA_947627905.1. GTDB lineage: Bacteria > Bacillota > Clostridia > Oscillospirales > Ruminococcaceae > RGIG8773. Next base: position 21,749 of record CANQXX010000021.1, on the reverse strand, counting down.
GATCAAGTATTCTGCCCTCAGCATCTGCCTGTTCTTTTCTTCAATCTCCCGTTTCATTTCCAGAAGATTTTCTTCCGCCAGTTTATCATATGATTCTGCCATAATTCTTTCGCCCGACAGGAGTTCATTGACATTGATCTTCAGAAGGTCGCATAATTCTAGCATTATTCCGGAATCCGGCATTGACCTTCCCGTCTCCCATTTTGATACTGCCCGGTCGCTGATACCGAGCTTCTCGGCAAGTACGGCTTGGGTCATGCCCTGTTCTTTTCTGCACGACGCTATGAATTTTCCTATTTTGATCTGATCCACATCGGGCACCTCCTTTCATGCTTTGATCATAGCAGAAACCGGCTCGGATTAACACGAACCAATGATAGATTATCGCTTACTCTACCAACGGTTGAGCCGCTGTAAAAATCCCGAACTGTTCAAAGCAACGCCAGACAAAGACTTTTTTAGGGTCTGTAAACGCTTCCCTGATATATTTTTATTAAAAGACTACCTTTTGCTTTGTTACAGCTTTGGAAGATCATTGCAGGCTCGTGGCAAGCCCGTTTATTGAAATGCTCGGATCGTCAAGGTCGATTATCAGACATCTTCTGCCGTTTATAACGCTTGTACGGACTTTATCGGTAGCTTCGCGGCTGATGTTTATTGTAATTTCGGGAGTAGCAAGAACGGTTTTGTTCTCAATAAGATTTTCCGCCGTAAGACCGTCAGCGCCGCCGATCTTTTCCTTGAAAACGGCAGGCAAAGCGTCTAACTTTTCGCTGCTCACGCCGGCGTCAAAAAGAATATTGTGCAGCTTGTTATCGTCAATAATGGGAAGCTCAGTTTCGTCCTTTGACTTTGCAACGATATCCCTCAAAGCGTCGTTTACCTGAGTTATCACCGTGTAATTCAGTTCATCGGCAACAACATCGGTAAGCACCTGCCGGAACGTTTCCTTTTCGCTCTGGCAGGACATAGTAAATTCACAGCCGAGGACATCGGTAACAACAGAAATATTTGGTTTCTTAGGTGTTGACGTATAGTACATCACATTGTTCACATCGGGGCTTCTGTCGCTGAAAACCGGATAAAGGAAACCGTCTGTAGGCTTTTTGCTGATGATAAGATCCGTGTTTGCCTTTTTGACTATCGCATTATTTTCGCTGTCGAACATAAGTCCGTCGTCGCCTGTGCTGACGGGACATATTGCCGTTACGATAAAATTGTATTCATAGTCGGCTGCATCGTATGTATCGTCGTTTTTATCCTTTGAGGCAATGCTGTATGAACAGTATCCGATGATTATGGCATATGCAAGCTCATACTCCATGTTGTTTATGATCCTTTCAAGGAGCATTGCGTTGGCGGCTTCGTCTTTAAGTTTGCCTTTCAGCGCGGCATAAAGTACATTCTGTGCGCCGTTTTCCTGATATTCTTCATTTGGGAAGCTATACTCAATAAGATTTTTTCCGGCGCTTCCGCTAAGGACTTTTTTCAGTGAGCCGAGCATGACAGTTCCCTCGTCCTCCGGGATAAGCGAATACAGTTTATTTTCATTGCAGCGGATATTTTTCTGCGGGTCAACATATGCCGATATGATATGATCAAGCGTGAAAAAACCGCTGGAATCGGAAAAATTCTTTTTTATTTCTGCAATTTCTTTTTTATTCATTTTCTGATATTCCTTTCTTTTAAGGTTATGCAACAGCAAAAGGCTGATCTTCATTTATAATTTTTGCATAGTACCGATAAACGGTAACTTGTTTGTCATTCTATAATAACAAGATCGTCATTTTCAAATACAATTGCCTGCTTATTTCCTAAACCGCATTTAAGCAGATCGTTCAGACATTTTGGGAGCACTTCTATTGAATCCGGCGATATAGCCGCTGTAGGGATAAACATTGCCTTAACTTGTGCCGGTTCCTTACCAAGCATTTTTTAAATTCTTGTTCAATTACATCTGTTTCTAATCCGCATGAAGTAAGTAAAACATTCATTTTCCGGATCTCCTCTGAATTTTGGTCTGCCGAACATCCGGCATTTTACATTGAGAATTGAGAGTTAAGAGTTGAGATATTAAAGGCTTAACTCACAACATATCCGCCCCCTTGAGGGGGCTACCCTATATTAGACTATTTATTTAAACTTAATTCGGGGGTGACAAAGCCCGCGGGGGCTTCCCCGCATTAAGAATTATATTATATCACAAAAACGAATGTTCGTCAAGCGATTTCAAAAGGTTTTCAGCAAACAATTTTTTTGCTTAAAAAAACAGCCGGTAAAATTATATATAAATCAAAGTTATACTCCATATTCATATTATGTATTTGAATTATATCATACTCTGTGTTATAATATATCCAAAAGATTTTGTGAAAGGAATGAATTTATTATGGCTATGACTATGACCCAGAAAATTCTTGCCGCTCATGCCGGTCTTGATAAGGTAGAAGCCGGTCAGCTCATCAGATGTAAGCTGGATATGGTCCTCGGAAATGACGTTACTACTCCCGTTGCTATCAATGAATTTGAAAAAGCAGGATTCAACAGCGTCTTTGATAACGAAAAGATCTCTATGGTAATGGATCATTTCACCCCTAATAAGGATATAAAATCCGCCGCACATACAAAACAGTGCAGGGATTTTGCATCAAAGCTCAAAATAAAAAATTATTTCGATGTGGGAGATATGGGAATTGAACACGCTCTTCTTCCCGAAAAAGGACTTGTGGCTTCCGGCGAATGTGTCATAGGCGCAGACAGCCACACCTGTACTTACGGCGCTCTCGGAGCTTTTTCCACCGGCGTGGGTTCCACCGATATGGCTGCCGGAATGGCAACAGGCGAAGCATGGTTCAAAGTTCCTTCGGCAATAAAATTCAACCTTAAAGGCAAGCTGAACGAATACGTTATGGGCAAGGACGTTATCCTCCACATAATCGGAATGATAGGCGTTGACGGCGCACTTTACAAGTCTATGGAATTTTCCGGCGAGGGCCTGAAAAATCTTTCCATGGACGACCGTCTCTCTATGGCAAATATGGCTATAGAAGCAGGCGCAAAGAACGGTATCTTTGCCGTTGACGAGATCACAAAGGCTTATCAGGCTGACAAGGTGGACCGCGAATATAAAATTTATGAAGCCGATCCCGACGCTCCATATGACGCAGTTTACGACATTGACCTTTCGGAGATCAAGCCTACAGTTGCGTTCCCGCATCTTCCGGAAAACACAAGAACGATCGACGAGGTTGGCGATGTAAAGATAGATCAGGTGGTCATAGGCTCCTGCACAAACGGCAGAATGGAAGACCTTGAAATGGCTGCAAATATCATCAAGGGCAGGAAAGTCCACGAGGGAGTCCGCTGCATAGTTATCCCTGCTACACAAAAAATCTATCTTGAAGCTATGAAAAAAGGCTTGCTTGAAATTTTCATCAACGCAGGCTGTGCAGTTTCAACACCTACCTGCGGTCCTTGTCTCGGCGGACATATGGGCATTCTCGCAAAGGGCGAAAGAGCCGTTGCAACAACAAACAGAAATTTTGTCGGACGTATGGGTCACCCGGAATCGGAAGTTTATCTCGCCTCCCCTGCCGTTGCGGCTGCTTCGGCAATAACAGGAAAGATAAGCAGTCCCAAGGAAGTTTTGTAAGGAGGGTTTCACAATGAAAGTATCAGGTAAAGTTCATAAATACGGCGATAATGTTGATACAGACGTTATCATTCCCGCAAGATACCTCAACTCCGCAGACCCGAAGGAGCTTGCTCAGCACTGCATGGAGGACATTGACAAGGATTTTGTGAGCAATGTAAAAGAGGGAGATATAATGGTAGCCGTAAAGAATTTCGGCTGCGGTTCTTCCCGTGAGCATGCTCCGATATCAATAAAAGCAAGCGGAATTTCCTGTGTTATCGCGTCCACATTCGCAAGAATTTTCTACAGAAACGCTATAAACACCGGTCTGCCTATCCTTGAATGTGACGAAGCCGCTAAAAATATTGAAAACGGCGATGAAGTGGAAGTTGATTTTGATACTGGTATCATTACCAACAAAACCAAAAATCAGACCTATCAGGCACAGCCTTTCCCCGATTTTATGAAAGAGATCATAAATGCGGGCGGACTGCTTAAATCTTTGAAAAAGTAAGGAGCGAAACACAATGAACAAGAATATTGCCGTTATAAAGGGCGACGGTATCGGTCCTGAGATCGTGACCGAAGCTATAAAAGTTCTGGATAAAGTATGCGCAAAATTCGGTCACAGCTTTAAATACACCGATGTTCTCATGGGCGGCTGTGCGATCGACACAACCGGCGTTCCCCTGCCGCAGGAAACTATCGACATCTGCCTTGCTTCGGACAGCGTTCTGCTTGGCGCAGTAGGCGGTCAGAAATGGGACACACTTCCCGGAAATCTCCGTCCGGAGGCAGGACTTTTAGGAATAAGAGGCGCGCTGAAACTTTTCGCAAATATCCGTCCTGCAAAGCTGCTTGCTCCTCTTGCGTCCGCTTGTCCTCTGAAAAAGGAAATTACCGACAGCGGACTTGACCTTGTTATCGTCCGCGAGCTTATCGGCGGCGCATATTTCGGCGAAAAGAAAACCTACACCGACGACAAGGGCGTTAAGCACGCCAGTGACCTTATGACCTATGCCGATTACGAAGTTGAAAGGATCTGCCGCGTTGCGTTCGATATGGCAAGAAAGCGCCGCGGAAAGGTACATTCCGTTGACAAGGCAAACGTGCTGGATTCCTCACGTCTCTGGAGAGAAATTTCCCACAAGGTAGCTGCGGAATATCCGGACGTTGAATTTAACGATATTCTCGTGGACAACTGCGCTATGCAGCTTGTAAGAAATCCGGGACAGTTTGACGTTCTGGTAACGGAAAATCTTTTCGGAGATATTCTTTCTGATGAAGCGTCCATGATAACCGGTTCTCTGGGAATGATCCCCTCCGCATCGCTGGGTGAAACTTCCCTTGGACTTTACGAACCTATCCACGGTTCTGCTCCGGATATAGCAGGTCAGAACAAGGCTAACCCTATCGCAACGATACTTTCCGCAGCAATGATGCTTAAATATTCTTTCGATATGTCCGCAGAATCGGACGCTATAGAAAATGCCGTTACGGAAGTTCTCAACGAGGGTTACCGCACTGCGGATATCATGTCCGACGCGGAAGGTCTCAAGTGCGTTTCCTGCACCGAAATGGGCGATCTTATTGCCAATAAGATATGACATCTTCTAACTTTCCCCATATATAAGGCACGGGTCTGTTCAATAGCGAGCAGACCCGTGTTATTGTATACCGAAAACCGCCGCAGTTCATATGAACTGCGGCAAAAATTTACATCAAAAAAGTATTGCAATTTGTGTTACAAGGTGGTATAATATACTTGAAGGGACAGATCGGAATGATAATTGAATTTGAATGGGACGATAATAAAAATAAATCAAACATTATAAAACACGGAATAAGTTTTGAAACTGCTTCTCATGTGTTTTTGGACAATAACAGGATCGAAAAATATGACGAAATACATTCCATTGACGAGGACAGGTACATAACTATCGGAATGATAGGAAATGTTGCCGTCATTGTTATGGTCGTATACACCGAAAGAGAAAACACTATACGAATAATTTCCGCAAGAAAAGCAACCAAAAGAGAAATGGAGGAATATTATGATAGTAAAGAAAACAATTGATATTTCCGCACCGCTTACAGATAAGCAGATCAAAGAACTTGAAGCCTTAAAAGACCGTCCTGTAGAATTTGATGAGGATTGTCCCGAGCTTACCGAAAGCGAGCTTAAACAATTCAGCCGCATATCCGAAGCCAACCGCGCGGCAAGAAATAAGCAGACTGTTACGATAAGGCTTTCTCCGCAGGCTCTCAAGACCGCAAAGTCACTTGGAAAGGGCTACACATCAGTATTAAGCAGGATACTTGAAAACGCACTTTCCGACAAGGAAACCATTAAACATTTTCTGTAAAAACCGCCGCAGCTCGTATGAACTGCGGCGATTTGATTTTACTTATTATCCTTATTTCTGATCTCTACACGCCTGATCTTTCCGCTTATTGTCTTTGGAAGCTCGTCAACAAATTCCACGATACGAGGATATTTGTACGGCGCGGTGTTCTTCTTGACGTGTTCCTGAAGCTCTTTTACAAGCGCTTCATCGCCCTTGTCCTTGTAATCCTTGGTAAGAACGATAGTTGCCTTTACAACCTGTCCTCTGATCGGATCTTTTGCGCCTGTTACCGCAACTTCAAGAACGGCAGGGTGTTCCATAAGAACGCTTTCTATCTCGAATGGTCCGATACGGTAGCCGGAAGCCTTGATAACGTCGTCGGTACGTCCTACATACCACAGATAACCGTCCTCATCTCTCCAAGCAGTATCGCCTGTGTGGTAAATGTTATTGTTCCATGACTTGTTGGTCTCTTCTGGATTCTTGTAGTATTCCTTGAACATTCCGATGTTGGGAACGCTTGGATCTGCACGGATAACGATCTCTCCCGTTTCACCTGCAGGAAGTGTGTTGCCGTCCTCGTCAACAATATCAACGTTGTAAAGCGGAGTAGGCTTGCCCATTGAACCGGGCTTCGGCTCCATTCCGGGAAGATTTGCAACAACAAGCGTTGTTTCGGTCTGTCCGAAGCCTTCCATGAGCTTCAAACCGGTGTATTCGAGCCACCTGTTATAAACTTCGGGGTTGAGCGCTTCTCCTGCGATCGTAGAGTATTCCAGTCCCGAAAGATCATAGCCCTCTATTCCCTCTTTTATGAACATTCTGAACATTGTCGGAGGTGCGCAAAGAGAGGTGACCTTATAATCCTGAATCTTCTGCAAAATATCAGCAGAATGAAATCTTGTAAAATCATATACGAATACCGACGCGGCGCAGGCGAACTGACCGTACATCTTGCCCCACATACACTTGCCCCAGCCGGATTCGGAAATGGTGAAGTGCAGGGAATTTTCGTTCAGGTTGTGCCAGTGCTTTGCGGTCTGGATATGACCGATAGCGTAATAATGGCTGTGCATTACCATTTTCGGATAGCCTGTTGTTCCGCTTGTAAAATACAGAAGCATATCGTCGGTAACTTTATTCGGTATCCTTTCAAGAGTATCTGGATATTTTTCAATTTCCTTATCGAACGATACCCAACCCTCTTTATCGCCGCGGACAATGAATTTTTCCGTAATTCCGCCGTATTCATTGAGCGCTTCCTCTATGTGGTCTGATACTTCCCCGTCAGCCGTTGCGATAACGTACTTTACGTCCGCAGCCTGAAAACGATAGGTGTAATCCTTTTTCATGAGCTGATTTGTTGCCGGGATAAGTACCGCACCGATCTTGCAGAGCGCGATCGTCAAAAACCAGAACTGATAGTGGCGTTTAAGAACTGCAAGAACTTTATCGCCCTTTTTAACGCCGTGCGCAAGGAGCATATTTGCAGTCTGGTTAGATTTTTTCATCAGGTCGGAATATGTGAAAGTGTGTTCCTCGCCTGTTTCGCTGACCCAGACCATTGCTCTGTGGTCGGGCGCGCCCTTGGCTATTTCGTCGATAACGTCATATCCGAAATTGAAATTTTCGGGAACGTGCATTTCCAGCTTTACAAGCGTGCCGTTCTCATCGAAAGTATCGGTAAGAAAACGTTTATAGAAATTTCTGAGATCCATTTTATTATCCTCCAAAATCATTTTATAAGAATTGCAAGAAATTCACATTTTGCTCCGTTGGTGGCTATCATTCCATGAGGTGCGCCGGAATCGTAAATTATGGAATCCCCTGCATTCAGTACCTTTACCTTGCCGTCAATAACGGTTTTAAGGCTTCCGGAAAGGATATAGTCATATTCCTGACCCTCATGTACGGAAAGCGATATCGGCTTATCCTGTTCCTCTTCGGAATAAGGCGCGATAACAAGGAACGGCTCGATCTTCTTATCCTTGAAAAGATATGCAAGGTGCTGATATTCAAAGCCCTCACGGCGCTTAACGGGAAGTCCCGTGCCTTTTCTTACAACGCAGTAGCGCTTCAGCTTAGGATTTTCGCCCGTAAGCAGTTCGATAATGTCAACGCCCAGAATTTCCGCACACTTGTAAACAAACGTAACGGAAAAATCCTTTTCTCCCTTTTCAATAAGAGCATAATCCTCAAAAGATACGTCTGTCCTGCGGCTCATTTCCTCTGCGGAAATGCCTACGATCTCACGCAGCGCCTTTAATCTTTCCGCAACTTCCTTAATGCTGTAATTCATACAATTTGCTCCTTTACTATAAAATTCATGATCTGCTCAGGCGTTTCGGCAATATTTACCGCTCCGGCAGATACAAGCTCTTCCTTAGTTCTGAATCCCCACAGGCAGCCGATGTGACCGACACCGGCATTTGCCGCAGTAGTGATATCAACGCTTGAATCACCTACAAATGTAGTTTCGCTTTTTCCCGCTCCCAGCTCCGACATTATCCCGTAAACTATCTCTGGAGAGGGTTTTCTCGGAACGCCCGGACGGCTTCCCCGGATAAGATCGAATCTTTCTCCGAAATATCTTTTCACCAGCGACTGCGTAAAGCTGTCAGCCTTGTTAGATGCGACCGCTATTTTCACACCGCTTTCAGAAAGCCTGTCGAGAACTTCGGTAATACCGCCGTATGGACGCGTCTTGTCGGTACAGTGTTCACTGTATCGTTTATTGAAAACCTCCAGAGCATACTTCTGGTTTTCTTCCGAACGCTCATTTTCGGGGAGACACCGTTCTATCAGCTTAGGAATACCGTTCCCTACAAAATATCTGTAAGCGTCTGTGGAATGGGTGGGAAATCCCATGCTTTCAAGCGTAAAGTTTGCCGCGTCAGCAAGGTCGTCAAGAGTATTCAGAAGCGTTCCGTCAAGATCAAATATAACAAGTTCCATGATTTCAGAACGTTCCTCCAATCAAACACATTTAAAACATTATAACACAGGCAGCATTAAAATTCAATAGATACAGCCAAAAAGAATGGCTTTATTTACAAATTATCCAGCCCGTTTACCTCTATCACGGTAAGGATATTGCCGTTCACCGTAAATCTGACCTCATATCCGGCAATATCCATTATATAAACTCTTTCCGGCTGCTCCTGATAAGCCGGACGGGGGTCCTGCGCCAGAAGTTCCGTAAGTCCTTTTTTCAGTTCGTCGGGGATCTTTTCCTCCGTACCTGCGGCAAATCTCACAGTCAGCAAGCCGAATTTTTCCGGCGCCGCAAAGCCTGCGGACGCATCCGCATGAGAATCGGTATACGGAAGATATGGCTTTATATCGAACACCGGAGTTCCGTCCATTATATCTGCGCCGCTTATATAAAGGACCGGTGCTTCATCATCATCAAGATCTATTTTTTCAAGCCGGACGGAAGAAAGTCCTATCGGATTAGGACGAAAAGGCGATCTTGTGGCAAAAACGCCCATGCGCTTATTTCCTCCGAGCTTAGGCGGTCTTACCGTAGGCGACCATTCTCCGCGGACGGTCTCCGAAAAGCCCCATAATATCCATATATGCGAAAATCCTTCCAGACCGCGGAAAGCCTCCGGAACGCGGTATTCCGGTTCAAAAACTATCTTCGCGGGGATATCCGCAAGACCGCTTTGTCTCGGTATACCGAATTTGGACCGGAACGGACTTCTCACATAGGCGATAACATTCATAGAATAATTCATAATATCTCCGCTCCGCAGATCGAAACTATAACTCCGTTCTCACAGTTTTTTATCTCGGCGGACATTTCCGCCGTTTCAAGCCAAGCAAGCGATTTGCTGTCGGTCACTATCATGGGACAATATCCGCTTTCGGGAGAGCCTGTGTTTTCTATAAATATCCTGCATTTTTCACCGTCGGCGTCGTTTCCTTCAAGCATATATCTTGCAGAAAGAACAGCTTCACCGTCCGTTTTGGAAATTTTTTGAGTATCCACGCCGCTGCCAATAACAGCTCCGTTAAAATATTTTCCAACAGCAGTTCCGGTAAATGATATCATATGGATATCGGAATATTTTCCGGAAACAGAGATCGTTTCGCCCAGCTTTACGATAATATCAAATATTTTTTCCATAATTCTCCCCTTTGTCTTATATAAGATCATACCACACAGACGATTTAAAGTCATAAATAAATATCCGAAAATTATTGAAAAAATTTACGATATATGTTATACTTCAAATCAAGGATAATTCTGAATGCTGAAAGGAGCGCTTTTATGATCTCGGAAAGCAATCTGAACCGTTACCGTCTTTTCTGCGCCGTGGCTGAATGCGAAAGCATTTCCAAAGCCGCAGAAATGAACTATATCAGTCAGCCTGCCATAAGCAAAGCCATAACCAAAATGGAAGAATCTCTCGGCACAACGCTGTTTGTACGCAATCACAGAGGAGTTACCCTGACAGACGAGGGAAAGATACTCTACGAACAGCTCAGAGCCGCATTTGATATAATCAAAGACGGCGAGGACAAACTCCGCAGGATAAATGAACTTGGCATAGGACGTCTCCGTCTCGGAACGAGCAGCATACTCTGCAAGCATATGCTCCTCCCCTATCTGAAAGGCTTTATAAAAGAAAATCCTCACATAAAGATAACTGTAGACTGTCAGTCATCAGCAAAAATTTACCGTCAGCTTGAGGATGGCAAAGTGGATATCGGTCTTATCGTAAGGCCGGAAAATCCCTCAGACATTGAATTTCATTCCCTCGGCGAGATCGAGGACGTTTTCATTGCAAGCAGGGATTATATGGAAAATCTTCGCCTCCGTGAAGAAAATTCGGTTTTTGAGGAAGCAAATATCATGCTTCTTGACGGCGCAAACGCTTCCCGTATGCATGTAGACCGGTACTTCAAGGAAAATAACATAGTTCCTGAACATATCCTTGAAGTGAGCGGAATGGATATGCTGATAGAATTTGCCCGCACCGGCATAGGAGTTGCCTGCGTTATCAAAAGTTTTGTAAAGGACGAGCTTGACAGCGGAGAATTTGTTGAGATACCGCTGTCTGTTCCGATAAACAAACGGGAAGTAGGCTTCGCATATATGAAAAGCACAAAACTTACCTCTGCAATGGAAAAATTCATGCGATGCTGCAGGTCTTATCTTTCATGAGTTTGTATTCAATACTGTCGGTAAGAGCGGTCACGGAGGCGTTGATTATATCAGTAGACGCACCCACCGTTGTCCATAGATCCTTTCCGTCGGTGCTTTCGATAAGTACGCGGACATTTGCCGCAGTTGCAGCGCTGCCGTCCACAACACGCACCTTGTAATCCACAAGGTGGATATCGGCAATTGACGGATAGAATACCGTCAGCGCCTGACGGAGAGCCTTGTCTATAGCGTTTACCGGACCGTCTCCCTCATCGGCGGCAATTTCCGTCTTGCCGCCTACGGCAACCTTTACTATTGCCGAGGACGGGTTCTGCGTCTCGCCGCTCTTTTCGCCTATTATTTTGAAATAGCTGATATCGAAAAAGTTTTCCGTCATGCCGAGATACTGCTTTACAAGAAGCTCAAAAGACGCTTCCGCTGCTTCATACTGGAAGCCTTTAAATTCCATTTCTTTAAGAAGATCAATTATTGCCTTGGTTTCGGGGCTGTCCTTGGTAAGTTCAGGAGCAATCTCGTTTATCCTCTGGAGGATAGCGGAACGTCCGGCTACTTCCGACAACAGAATATTACGCTTGTTTCCTATTGTTTCGGGAGGGATATGCTCGAAGCTGATAGGATTTTTCTTTACCCCGTCGGCGTGCATACCTCCCTTATGGGCAAACGCGCTTTTTCCCACAAAAGGCATAGTTCCCGCCAGCTTCATATTGCAGACTTCCGCTATAAGACGTGTTACCTGTGTAAGCTGTGAGATATTTTCCTGCGGAACACACTCATGTCCGAGCTTTGCCTGCAAATTTCCTATAACGGTGGAAAGGTTGGTATTTCCGCAGCGTTCGCCTATTCCGGTCATTGTTCCCTGTACATGCAATGCTCCTGCATTTACAGCCGCTATTGAATTTGCCACGGCGCAGCCGGTATCGTTATGACAGTGTATTCCCACCGGAATCTTTACAGTCTCAACAGCCTTTGCGGTAATTTCGGAAATTTCGTCCGGAAAGCAGCCGCCGTTGGTATCGCATAAAATTATTTCAAACGCTCCCGCTTCTTCGGCGGCTGAAATTGTTTTCAGGGCATATCCGGGATTTCGTTTATATCCGTCAAAGAAATGCTCCGCGTCAAAGAAAACTTTCTTGCCTTTATCGGTAAGATATTTTACAGTATCGGATATCATATTCAGGTTCTCTTCAAGAGTTGTGCCTAAAATTTCCGTTGCGTGCAGATCCCAGCTCTTGCCGAAAACGGAAACATATTCAACATTTGTATCTGCAAGGGCGTTAAGGTTTGCGTCCTCAGCGCAGGAAATGTTCTTCCGCCTTGTTGAGCCGAAAGCTACAAGTTTTGAATTTTTCGGCGGGAACTGTTCCGCTTTTTTAAAAAATTCCATATCTTTCGGGTTAGAAGCAGGATTTCCCGCTTCTATAAAATCTATTCCGAACTCGTCAAGGGCTTTCATCACGCTGAATTTATCCTCAACGGAAAAATTCACGCTTTCGCCCTGAGCCCCGTCACGGAGCGTTGAATCAAATATCTGTATTTTCATATTTTTACCTCACTTGATCTCAAGGATAGGTTCTGCTATTGAAGCCCCTGCCGGAACCATGGGAAGAACGTTCACGTCCTTGCCGATAATGCAGTTTATAAGCACGGGTTTTCCGCAGGAAATTGCCTTTTCCAGAACGGGACGTATATCGCTTTTCTTTGAAATGGTCATGGCCTCTATTCCTATGGCTTTGCCAAGGAGCTCAAAGTCGGTAGGCTTTTCAAGGGTAGTCTGTGAAAATCTTCCGCCGTAGAAAAGTTTCTGCCACTGACGGACCATTCCCAGAACGCTGTTGTTGAAAACAAGTTCTATGACCGGAAGCTGATATTTTGCAAGGGTGGTAAGCTCGTTCATATTCATATAGAAGCTGCCGTCACCTGCGCAGTTTACAACAACTTTATCGGGATTTCCCACCTTGCAGCCTATAGCCGCACCCAGACCGTAGCCCATTGTTCCCAGACCGCCGGAAGAAGCAAAGCTCCTCGGCTTGCGGAAATTATAAAATTCCGCTGTCCACATCTGGTGCTGTCCTACTTCTGTGGATATTATCGCTTCGCCGTTCGTAAGCTCGTCAAGAGTTTCTATGACATCTTTGGGAAGAACGTCATCAGGGTTCTCGGAAACCTGTGAAAGCGGATATTCTTTCTTCCATTCGGCGATCTGTTTAAGCCAGTCGGAATGATTCTTCTTTTTTATTGCCTTGTTGAGCTTCTGAAGAACAAGCTCCACATTTCCGCAAACTCTGTAATTTGCCGGAATGTTTTTATTTACTTCCGCCGGGTCAATATCTATATGAAGAATTTTTGCATTCCCCATAGCGTTTTGAAAACTCTGTGCGGAACAGGTGACGCGGTCTGAAAATCTCGAACCCATAACTATCAGAAGATCGCAGTGCGTAAGTGCAAGGGAGGAAGTCTTTGTGCCATGCATACCCATCATGCCCGTATAACGTTCGCTGGAATTATCAAACGCACACTGTCCCATAAGCGAAAGAGATACCGGCGCATCAATAAGCTCCGCAAATTCTGCCAGTTCATCGGCAGCGTCGCAGGAAACAACTCCTCCGCCTGCGTAAATAAAAGGTCTTTCGGAATTTTCAATGATATTTACAGCTTCGGCAATTTCGTCCTCATCTACTTCGTAGCTGTGAGCCTGAGGGATCTGCGGAGTATATTCGCATTTTGCGGCTGTTATATCTTTCGGAATGTCTATCAGCACAGGACCTTTACGTCCGTCATTTGCAATAAAGAATGCGTTCCTTATTGCGTCTGCAAGTTTTGTAACGTCCTTGACGATGTAGTTATGCTTGGTTATCGGCATTGTAATGCCGGTAATATCAACTTCCTGAAAGCTGTCAAGACCAAGCAGATCGGTGGTAACATTTCCGGTTATGGCAACTATGGGAATACTGTCCATATACGCCGTTGCAAGACCGGTAACAAGGTTAGTTGCGCCCGGACCGGAGGTTGCGATAACTACTCCGGTCTTTCCGGTTGAACGCGCATAGCCGTCCGCTGCATGGGAAGCTCCCTGTTCGTGCGAAGTAAGGATATGCGTTATCCTGTCGGAATAGCTGTAAAGCGCGTCGTAAATATTCAGCACAGCGCCTCCGGGGTAGCCGAAAACCGTATCAACTCCCTGTTCAAGCAAACATTCAAGAATTATCTGCGAGCCATTCAAAATCATTTTAATATCTCCCTTTATATAAAAATATTCATATCTGCAAATAAAAAAGCCTTCACCTCATGAAACATCAAGAGGTGAAAGCGTAAAACTTCCACGGTACCACTCTTATTCGGCAAAAACCGCACTCATACACGTCAGACAACGTGCGCCTCTGTAACGGAAGGATCCCGTTCCGTCCTACTTGGAAATTTTCCTGCGGGAAAATTTTTCGTTCGGCGAAAAGCTCCGAGGTGATCTATTATCGGCTGAAAAATACTGTCTCGCACCATAGGAGCTTGTTTAAAAGCCGCTCCGTTGACAGCTCTCTGAAAATTTTCTGTGCCGTTTTGCTCCTCATCAAAGCATTTAACACATATTATTAAAATGATATCACTTATGCCGTATATTGTCAATAAATTTTTTGTTAATATTTTTCAGCTATAGTTTGTCCGCAAGGAATTATATTCCCGTCTACCCATAACATACCTTGAATACCTGTTATCGGAACAGACATATAATATTGACAATGAATTATTTTCCCGGAGAGAAAAATTCCGGATAAAAGGCGGCGTAAAAATGGATAAACGAACTATAAAAGCTATTATCATTACTGCATTTATTGCGGCAGCAATAATAGCGGTAGCTGTAAAGCCTGAATTTTTTACAGGTATAATATCCCGTACAGCCGATCTTCTTATGCCCGTCTTTATCGGAATAGCCATTGCATTTGTAATGAATATGCCTGTATGCGCCATGCGGAATATCCTTATGAAAAAATTCAGCAGGCTAAACGAAAGGGTCGCTTCAATGGTATCTGTAGGAATTGCATACATTCTCCTGCTTGCTGTCATTACCGGCATAGTATGGATAGTCATTCCCCAGCTTTCGGAAAGCGTAAAACTTTTTCTGAGCAATGCGGACAGATACTACAATAATTTTCTAAGATACTGCGCCGTTCTTGAAAAACGGGACAGCTTCGGTTTTTTTGCCGCTATCCGTCAGGCTATCGAAGGGCTGGGTCAGAAGATACCCTCCATGATAGAAGCCACATATTCCAAAACGACAGACATAATAAAAGGTGCGGCAGATCTGCTGATAGGATTTGTTCTTTCGATATATATACTTCTCAGCAAAAAAAGCATACGCCGCGCCGTTTCTGCAATTACAAAATGCTTTGCCGCAAAGCATTATGATAAATTATGCCGCCGGTACAGGCTGATATATTCAACATTCAGCCACTTTGTAGTCGGACAGATCACCGAAGCCGTTGTACTCGGAGTTCTTTGCTTCGGAGGAATGAAGCTGTTCGGATTTGAATATGCTCTGCTGATAAGCACCATGATAGGCGTTACCGCACTTATACCGCTTGTGGGAGCAATAATAGGAACTGTGCCGTCGGCTTTTCTTCTTTTCCTGATAAAGCCGATAGACGCGGTGTGGTTCATATTGTTCATAATCGTTCTTCAGCAGCTTGAAAATAATCTTATCTATCCAAGGGTAGTCGGCAAAAGTCTCGGGATACCTCCGCTTCTTGTTTTTCTTGCCATACTGCTCGGCGCAGGCATCGGCGGAGCTGCCGGAATAATCCTCGGCGTGCCGATAATGTCGGTAATATACGTTCTTCTTCGGGAAAGAATATGCGGAGAAAGCGCTTGAATATGGTATTATATAAAAACGTCTGCCGGAAATTATCCGGCAGACATTTATTACTTTTTCAGATCTTTTATAAACTTTTTAAGCTTGGAATATGTTTCCTCACTGAGTATATGCTCCATTCTGCAGGCGTCCTCCTCGGCATTCTCAGCGGAAACTCCAAGGTCATCCATAAGAAAGCTGCGGAGCAGGACATGACGTCCGTAAACCTGTTCCGCCTTGGCAAGTCCCTCGTCCGTAAGAACTATCTGTCCGTTGGCTTCAACGGTGATATAGCCGTCAGCTTTGAGTATGCCGACTGCTCTGCTTATGCTCGGCTTGGAATAGCCAAGCTCGGTAGCAACGTCTATCGAACGGACAAAACCTGTTTTCCTGTGGAGTATCAGGATAGTTTCAAGATAATCCTCTCCCGATTCACGGATCGCCATAACGCTTCCTCCTAAATCTGAAAATCGCTGTTCCGGATCGTCTCCGGCAGCATTACATAGCCGCACGCATTTTCCGCGCGGATCGTTATTATTCTTTTGATCTTATATATTCGTCCATGGCCTTTGCTGCGGTCTTGCCTGCTCCCATTGCAAGAATGACCGTTGCGGCGCCGGTAACGGCGTCTCCTCCGGCAAAAACTCCTTCGCGGGAGGTAAGTCCGTTCTCGTCTGCAACAAAGCAGCCCTTACGGTTGGTTTCCAGTCCATCGGTAGTATTTCTGATAAGAGGATTGGGAGATGTTCCTATAGACATGATAACGCAGTCAACGTCAAGAACAAATTCCGATCCTTTCTTCTCGATAGGACTTCTTCTTCCGCTTTCGTCCGGTTCGCCCAGCTCCATTTCTATGCATTTCATTCCGGTAACGAACTTATGCTCATCGCCGAGGATCTCAACAGGGTTGTTAAGTGTCTTGAATATAATGCCTTCTTCCTTTGCGTGCTCGATCTCCTCGTTACGGGCAGGCATTTCGGCTTCGCCACGGCGGTAAACTATATAAACGTTCTCCGCGCCGAGACGCTTTGCACATCTCGCGGCGTCCATAGCAACGTTTCCGCCTCCTACCACTGCAACACTTTTTGCGTGCTGAACAGGTGTGTCGGAATTTTCGTTATAAGCCTTCATGAGATTAACTCTTGTGAGAAATTCGTTTGCCGAATAAACTCCCTTGAGATTTTCTCCGGGTATTCCCATAAATCTCGGCAGACCTGCTCCCGAGCCGATAAAGATCGCTTCATAGCCCTGCTCAAAGAGTTCGTCAACGGTTATAGTCTTTCCTACGACTGTATTTGTGTTTATAGTAACTCCCAGAGCTTTCAGACCGTCAATTTCCTTGCGGACTATAGCCTTTGGCAGACGAAATTCCGGTATACCGTATACAAGAACTCCTCCTGCAAGGTGCAGAGCCTCATATACCGTAACATCATAGCCCATTTTTGCAAGGTCTCCGGCGCAGGTAAGACCTGCCGGACCCGCTCCGATAACAGCAGCTTTATGACCGTTGGAAGCAGGCTTTGAAACCGCTCCGGTATCATGCTCGTTATGCCAGTCGGCAACAAATCTTTCAAGACGTCCTATGCCTACAGGGTCGCCCTTTATACCGCGGACGCACTTTCCTTCGCACTGGGATTCCTGAGGACATACCCTTCCGCAGACGGCAGGCAGCGAACTGGACTGCGAAATAACGTCGTATGCGCCTGCAAAATCATTTTCGGCTACCTTATGTATAAAGGACGGTATATCTATATTTACCGGACAGCCGCCTACACAGGGCTTATTCTTGCAGTTAAGGCATCTTGCGGCTTCGTCAAGAGCGGTCTCCTCCGAATAGCCAAGAGCGACTTCCTTGAAATTCTTATTTCTTACGTCCGGTTCCTGAGCCGGCATAGCATTCTTTTTAAGAGACATATTAGGCATACTTATACACCTTCCTTTCAGACATTTTTATAAAGATTGCAGACTTCCTCATGCTTGCTTCTTTCAAACGGCTTATACATGGAGGAACGCTCCATAGCCTCATCGAAATCAACAAGATGTCCGTCAAAATCAGGACCGTCAACGCAAGCGAATTTTGTTTCTCCGCCGACGGTAAGACGGCAGCCTCCGCACATTCCTGTACCGTCGATCATTATAGGATTCATTGAAACAACGGTCTTTATGCCGTATTGTTTTGTAAGAGCGCATACGAATTTCATCATTATCAGCGGACCGATAGCAATTACTTCATCGTATTTTTCTCCGCTTTCGATAAGCTGTTTAAGTGCGTCCGTTACCAGTCCCTTTGTTCCGTGAGAGCCGTCGTCTGTCATCATGCAGAGCTTTTCGGAAACAGCGGAAAATTCTTCTTCAAGTATAACAAGATCCTTATTTCTGAAACCTACTACAGAGTGAACTTCACAGCCGAGGCTGTGCAGCTTCTTTGCTATAGGATAAGCAATGGCGCAGCCTACGCCGCCGCCGATCACGGCGACCTTTTTCAGACCGTCCGTATGGGAAGCAACTCCGAGAGGTCCTACAAAATCCTGTATATATTCGCCCTCGTTCTTATTATTGAGCTTTTCGGTAGTAGCGCCTACTATCTGGAAGATAATAGTTACCGTGCCTTTTTCCCTGTCAAAGTCGGCAACTGTCAGCGGTATGCGTTCTCCGTCCTCGTCCACCCTGAGAATAATGAACTGACCCGGTTCAGCCTTTGCGGCTACCATGGGAGCGTCGATATCCATAAGCGTTACCGTAGGATTAAGAACTTTTTTTCTTACGATCTTATACATTCTATCATTCCTTTACACAATAGTAAAAATTGTCGATACCAATAATGACATACGTCAACATTTTAATTATACACAAGATCCGCGATAAAGTCAATAATTTTTTTACAATTTACAAACATTCCTCCGACAGACGGTAAAGAAAGCTGTTTCCTTTTTTGCCCGTCCGCTCGACCACGCCTGCCGCAGTAAGGATATTCAGCATGAACGAGCCGTATTTCTGTCCCACGCCGGCTGCGCTCCCAAGATCGCGCGAAGTAAATTCTTCCGGCAGACCGTCGGGAATAAAATATTTCCAGCCGTTCTTTCCGGAAATGTATATTTCGTCCGCAAGCTCTACAGGTATACGGTCATAGCGTACATATCCGCGCCTCCTGCCGCGTCTGAGACCGGTTTTTTCGGGAGGAACACGGTATTCCTCAACATCGAGCATTACAATGCACAGGCGGAAATTCTCATGTGAAAGAAAAGGTTTTATTTTATATAGTTCCGGAAAAATATCGAGCGGCTCACCTGTAACGGGAGACTTTCTCCGCTTTCCCCTCTCCCCTGTTTCCGGATCTATCGGAATTATCCACTTATTTCTCGGAATGGGATACACCACTGTAACGCGGCTGACCGGAAGAAAGGCTTCCAACTTTTTATACAGCTTTTCAAATCCGGCGGTCTGTATCTCTATGATACCGTCCTCACCCACTATGTCCGCCACAAAGCCGCCTACTTTCTGTTCATGGCTGTCGGTATACGGCTCAAAATAATTTTTCAGAACAGCATGAACGGTTTTTTCGCCGTAAGTACCTATGCCGTTTATCTCATGCTCACCGTTCAGGACTTTATCCAGCGAACAGTAAAATCTTTCCTTGTCCATATTGCCTCCGTACATCAAATACATTCCGGACAGTGAATGTGTGCACTCACTGTCCGGATCATTCTGCATATTGAATTATAACACACTCGAAGCAAAAAATCAACTTTCGGTGTGCGGAGCTTACAACATCATTATCATATCGCCCTGACTTTTTATCCACATATCTATTCCGCTGCCGAACACCTCCGCCGCGATCACAAAGCCATTGGCTTTTCTTTCCTGTATCTCGGCGGCAGGAAGTCTGTCAAGGACCGATTCAATATCATCACCTTTATAAAGAAATTTTATTTTTCTCAGCTTTCCGCCGTGTGCAAACTGTATCCGTTTTCTGAACTCACCCTCCTCAAAGCTGTCATTATATGGAGCAATAAACGTCCTGTTCAGTATCTTATGATCTTTTATCCTGTCTATACGGTATATCACAGGAGAGATATCGTCGCTGGCATTCATGGAACGTTCCTTATCCGTTCCGTCTATAAAAGCCGTAAGGTAAAAATAGTATCCGGAAAACATGATCCCTACAGGGAGTATCCTTACTTCCGATATTATTCCGCCGGGTCTTTCATAGACGATATCCATTACTTTATTTTCATTCACAGCAGTTCCGATATCCCAAAGAGTCTCCGTAAAATGCTTCTTATGCATGGGTTCTATGTAATAATAAAACTCGTTTGAAATCAATTCGCTCAGCAATTTTTTATTCGGAGCAGAAACGCAGTTTTTAAGAAGCTTGTTTATTACAGCCGACATATCGTCCTTTCGGAAAGCTCTGCTTTCCATAAGTATTTTGCATACTGCAAGCGTTTCGCCCCTGCTCAGGAGATCATTTTCTTCCGGAACGAGCTTATAGCCTTTAAGAGCGCGGTCAAAAACTATTTTTCCGTTATGCTCTCCGTTTGCTTCCATGCTCCGTAGAAAATCATTTATACCCTCGATGTCGCGGAGGACCGTTCTCTTTACAACGCCGGAACGCTCGGCTTCCTTTTCGGGGAATATTACTTCTCCCATCATAAGCTTTCTGTATAAATAAAGAGCGCGGCTGCTTTTTATATTATTGTCTGATATTTTATTTTTCATCTATATGCCTCCTTAATGTTTATTCGTTCGCTGAGAATTACCGGCGAGGATATTCCGCATAATTTATGCAAAAACATCATTATACGATATATTAATATAATATTATAAATTATATCACATAAATTATGTTTTTTCAATACCTTTAGATAACTTTTTTTATTCCATATAGGAATTTGATAAAATAATACATAAGGTATAAAGTAATAATAACGATGAATAATCGGCATTCCAAACAGATAGTTTGAATATTTATCCATACAGCATATACTAACGGTACAGATACCGGCTTCCCATGGTCTGAATGTCGACTCCACAATAATTTTAACTGAAAGGAACGGCACATCATGAACAATGAACGCAAAAAAATATCATACGATGTTGGCATACGGATACGGGAACTGCGCAAGGAACGTTACATGAGCCAGGAAACTCTGGCTTTTAATTCGGACATACACCCGGCGTATCTTGGGAAAATAGAACGGGGAGAAAAATGTCCCACCATAGATACGCTTGATAAAATATGCGTCGGTCTTAAAATACCTATCTCCGAACTGCTCGACATTGAGCGCGGAACAAGACCTACCTCGGAAGAAGCAATGTACAGGATAAAGAATGCTCTTTCAGGAGTTGACGCAGCATCTGCGGTAAAGATCGCGGAAATAGTTGAAAGGATATCGGAAATTTACAAGAACGAACAAACAGCAAAAAGCAAAAGCTAAACAGAAGTCTATGTTCCGCGATAAAGGATAACATTCCGTCTGTGAACATAAAAAATTCCTCCGTATGGAGGAATTTTTTTGTAAAAAACTATGTCACAACAAGCAGTTGATTTTTAACATTTTTTATATTTACCGATAAATGATAATTTAGCGGGGAAGCCCCCGCGGGCTTTGTCACCCCCGAATTAAGTTTAAATAGTAAGCCGTTTGAACGTGCCGCCCCCTCAAGGGGGGCAGGTATGTTTGGTATTATGCTTTTAATTACATATCTGTTTTTAATAGTTCGTACCTATAGTTATTCGACGAACGAGGG
>CANQXX010000020.1 GCA_947627905.1 uncultured Clostridia bacterium | reverse complement strand
TTGCATATATTATACCTTTTTGCTTTTATGTATATCATCATAGAATAATAAATAAAATTATGTTACAATATGTATTACCTTTGGTGCGGCTGGCGAGCGGCTTTATATTGCTGAACTTGATCGGACTGTTGAGTACACCTATGATGATCTTTACCGACTGACGGAACATACATTACTTATAGATCAATTTCCAATTCAGATGGTACTCCTGCTGTATCATTTAGTGGTGGTGAAACAACAAAACCTCAAAAAATTCACTTTATTGATTAAAAAATATGCTTATTACTAAATATCAAATTTAGTAATAAGCATTAAATCTATGAAAAGAGATGTTTACTATGGTATTTAACTTATCAAATATTGTATCTAAATTCAACGGTGAAAACTTAATATGGAAGGAATTTAAAAGCAGTACAATAATAAATGTTTGTTTTGAAAATAACATTATGTTAAAAATCATTTTTCTTACTGATAATGGGATTTACAGTATATTTAATAAAGTTGAATATAATAAAGATAAAGATGATTATTCACGCATATGTATAGAAAAAATTAATATGTTTCATTGTGATAATAAAACAAAATATTTTTTAGATGAAAAGATCCTTAAAGTTTTTTTGATTAGAGATAAAATTTCTTGGAACTTTAATAATGATAAGTGGATTGTTGTAAGTGATATTGGAGTTAAAATATATACAAAGTCCTTTGAATTAGTGATTTTAACAATTGATGATATGTCAACAAGAGTGGAATTATATTTTAAAAAAAATAATAATTATTTAATAGGAGATAAAATAAACTTCAATCAAAATCTTTTGGAACATTGGGCATTTAAAACAGATACTCCTACCTATTTAAAAAGATATAATTTAGATATTTAAATTTTTAATTAATATTTTTCACAAGTTTGTTGATATTTATAGCAAAGTTGTGGTACAATATATCTATACTCTCGGTTCGGCTGGTGAAAGGCTTTCCGTTGCTGAACTTGATCGGACTGTTGAGTATACCTATGCATGGAAAAAGCCGAATAACCTATGCATTTAAAAAGCTGTGCGGAAAATTTCCGTACAGCTTTTTTGTGTAAGTTTATTTTTCACCAAGGAATTACCGTTCCTACAATATCCTGCAAATTATTCAGGTTATTTTCGGAAACATAGTTCTCCAGACCTTCAATAATTTTCACTGGAGCAAACGGGTCGGAAAACAGCGCCGCGCCTATCTGGACTACCTGCGCCCCTGCCATCATCATTTCAACAACGTCCTGCCAGCGTGAAATGCCGCCCATTCCGCAAACGGGAATTTTCACCGCATTTGCCACCTGCCATACCATTCTTACCGCAATGGGAAAAACCGCAGGTCCGGACAATCCGCCCACATTATTGTGAAGTATAGGACGGCGGGTCTTTATATCAATTTTCATTCCCAGAAGCGTATTTATCAGCGAAACCGCGTCTGCGCCCTCTGATTCAACTGCTTTTGCAATTTCCGCAATATTTGTAACATTGGGAGAAAGCTTCATCATAACAGGCTTTTTTGTGACAGACTTTACAATTTTCGTAATGGACGCCGCGCCCTCGCAGGTAACTCCGAAAGCCGCTCCTCCTGCCTTAACGTTTGGGCAGGAAATGTTTACTTCTATCATGTCAACATCGGTATTTTCGAGCTTCTCTGCAATTTCGCGGTATTCGTCCGCCGTAGAGCCTGCAATATTTGCAATAATTACCGTATCCTTGGTTTTCAGATTGGGAAGCTCAATTTTTATAAAATGGTCAATTCCCGGATTTTGCAGACCAACGCTGTTAAGCATACCGGACGGCGTTTCCGCAATTCTCGGCGGAAGATTACCATTCCGCTTTGTACCTGTGGTGCCTTTTACGGAAATTCCGCCAAGGGTAGAAAGGGGATAAAAATTTTCATATTCCCGTCCGTAACCGAACGCTCCCGAAGCAGGGATTATAGGATTTTTGAAATTCACACCGGCAAAATTCACCGAAAGTTTATCACTCATCGAAAAGCACCTCCTCCGCATTGAAAACAGGGCCGTCCTTGCAGACATGAGCGTAATATTCATCGCCGTTGCGGATCGTTCTGCAAGTGCAGACAAGGCACGCACCAACGCCGCAGCCCATTCGCTCTTCAAGTGAGACCTGACATTTTATGTTATTTTCTTTTGCAATTTCAATTACCCGTCTGAGCATGACGTCCGGACCGCAGGCAAAGATAACGTCCGGCTTTTTCCGCGCAAGAACTTCTTTCAGTGCGTCGGTAACAAAACCCTTTTTCCCTGCCGAACCGTCGTCCGTGCAAAGGATAGTTTCCGCACCTGTGGCTTTGAAATCGTCCTGCAATATCACAGCCGCAGCGTTACGAAAACCGCTTATAACAGTTCCCTTTTCGCCAAATTTTTCGGCAACTGCAAGCATAGGCGGAGTACCTATCCCGCCGCCGATAATTACCGCAGTTTCAAACTGATCCACCTTGAAGCCCCGTCCGCCAAGAGGCGCAACAATGTCGATAAGTTCTCCCTCCGCAAGCTGTGACATTTCTTTTGTTCCCTCGCCGCGTACTTCAAAAACTATCCGCAGAGTGCCTTTTTCACGGTCGATCGAACATATTGAAATAGGTCTGCGGAGCGTAAAACCGTTTACTTTTACATTTACAAACTGTCCCTCTTTTGCGATCTCCGCAATTTCGGGGCAAAGTATGGTCATATCATAAATTTCCTTGGCAAGAGTTTTTTTGGAAAGTATAACGTATCTGCCTTGTGTGTATTTCATTGAAAGCCTCCTGTAATAAATTTCACGGGAATGTTCCGCCATATTAATTTTACCCAAAAAATCGGAACATTCCCGCAGATAAAGCCGTTAAATTTTTGTAATATCCACCATTTCCATATCCGTGATCTTCTTGCCCATCATAAGAATGTCCGCAACAGCGTTTGCCGTGTCAATGGCGGTCAGGCAGCAGATAGAACGTTCCACCGTTTTGCGGCGTATCTTAACGCTGTCAAACGCGGGAATACGTCCCTTTGCCGATGTGGAGATAACATAGTCTATCTTTCCGCTGTCAAGGAGCGTCATAACATTCGGTTTTTCTTCGGAAACCCGGCGCACCACATTTGCAGCCACCATATTTTTATTGAGCAGCGAAGCCGTTCCGCTGGTGGCGTAAATGTCAAAGCCGAGATGCTCGAATTTTTCCGCAACGTAGATTATCTCCTGCTTGTCGGTGTCGCGGACGGTGATAAGAACTCCCCCGCCCTGTGTCTTTTCAAGATTGTAGCCTGCCGCCACAAGTCCCTTGTAGAGAGCGTCCTCAAAGCTGCGGGCAATTCCCAGACATTCGCCTGTTGACTTCATTTCAGGTCCGAGAGCGGTATCAACGTCATGAAGCTTTTCAAAGCTGAATACCGGAACTTTTACCGCAATGAAATCCGCTTCCTTGTAAAGTCCGCTGGTGTAGCCCTGATCTTTCAGGCTTTCGCCGAGCATAATTTTTGTTGCGATATCCACCATGGGCACGCCGGTTACTTTTGAAATATACGGTACTGTCCTTGAAGAACGGGGATTTACCTCAATAACGTAGACCTCGTCATTATAAACAACATACTGGATATTTACCAGACCGATAACGTGCAGCTCCATTGCAAGACGTCTTGTATATTCAATGATAGTTTCGCGGATCTTTTTGGTAAGGGTCAGCGCAGGATATACGGAGATAGAGTCGCCGGAATGTATTCCCGCACGTTCGATATGCTCCATAATTCCGGGAATAACATAGTCCACGCCGTCACAGATAGCGTCAACTTCAACTTCCTTGCCCATCATGTATTTGTCGATGAGCACGGGATTTTCCAGACCGCCCCGCATGATGATCTCCATATATTCTATAATATCCTGATCGGAATGAGCAATTATCATATTCTGACCGCCAAGAACATACGACGGACGCATAAGCACGGGATAACCCAGATCTTCTGCGGCTTTAAGAGCTTCCTCGGTGTTCATTACCGTATGTCCCGCAGGACGGGGTATGCCGCACTTGTTGAGAAGCTCGTCAAAACGTTCTCTGTCCTCGGCGGCGTCAATGCTGTCCGCAGATGTTCCCAGAATGTTCACGCCCATTTCGGAAAGATGCTTTGTAAGTTTTATAGCAGTCTGTCCGCCGAACTGAACTACAACGCCGTAAGGCTGTTCAGTCTCGATGATAGCTTCAACATCTTCTTTTGTAAGCGGGTCAAAATACAGTCTGTCGCCTGTGTCAAAGTCGGTGGAAACAGTCTCCGGGTTGTTGTTGCATATGACCGCTTCATAGCCCATTTCTTTCAAAGCCCATACGCAGTGTACAGAGCAGTAATCGAACTCTATGCCCTGTCCTATGCGGATAGGTCCCGAACCGAAAACAATGACTTTCTTCCTGCCCTTGTCGGTGCGTTCGATGAACTGCTTTGCTTCGTTTTCTTCGTCAAATGTTGAGTAGAAGTAGGGAGTTTCCGCCTTGAACTCTCCTGCGCAGGTATCTACCATTTTGAATACCGCTCTTCTGCGCTTGGGGCACTTTTGTCCGCTGAGGCGTTCTATAGTGCTGTCAAGGAAACCGTATCTCTTGGCAAGGTCGTACTTTTCTTCAGTAAGCTCGCCCTCTGCAAGAAGTTTTTCCAGTTCCGCAAGATTTTTCAGCTTGTCGATGAACCAGCAGTCAATTTTCGTAATATCGTGTATAGTCTCTACGGAAATTCCCCGTTTCAGCGCTTCAAATACCGCAAATGCGCGCTCATCATCTACTGAATAGAGCTGATTGCGGACTTCATCGTCCGTAAGCCGCTCAAATTTTTTCAGGTCAAGAGTGTCCATTCCCAGTTCAATTGAGCGGACGGCTTTCATCATAGCCTGCTCAAAGGAAGTTCCTATCGCCATTACTTCGCCGGTAGCCATCATCTGCGTGCCGAGGGTGCGCTTTGCATAAACAAATTTATCGAATGCCCATTTGGGGAATTTTACTACAACATAGTCAAGGGCAGGCTCGAAGCAAGCGTATGTCTTGCCCGTTACCTGATTGATTATTTCGTCCAGAGTGTAGCCTATGGCAATTCGCGTTGCGACCTTTGCGATAGGATAGCCCGTTGCCTTTGAAGCCAGCGCGGAAGAACGTGAAACTCTGGGGTTTACCTCAATTACCGCATATTCAAAACTTGTTGGGTGGAGCGCGAACTGACAGTTGCAGCCGCCCTCGACTTTAAGCTCGGAAATTATATTCAGCGCCGCAGTACGGAGCATCTGGTATTCTTTATCCGTAAGTGTAACTGCGGGAGCAATTACTATCGAGTCGCCTGTATGTACACCCACCGGGTCGAAGTTTTCCATTGAGCAGACGGTTATAACATTTCCCTTTCTGTCGCGGATAACTTCAAATTCTATCTCTTTCCAGCCGCTTATGCACTTTTCGATAAGCACCTGCGTTATTGGGGAAAGTCTCAAGCCGTTTGTGGCAATGTCGCGGAGTTCCTCTTCATTGTTGGCGATACCGCCGCCTGTTCCGCCAAGTGTGAATGCAGGACGTACAATAACAGGATAGCTTATGACCTCCGCAAATTCCACCGCGTCGTCAACGGTCTCAACAACTTTGGAGGGAATACAAGGTTCGCCTATCTTTTCCATAGTGTCCTTGAAAGCCTGTCTGTCCTCGGCTTTGTGGATAGTTTCCGGATCTGCGCCAAGGAGCTTTACCCCGTGTTCGTCAAGGAAACCGCATTCCGCAAGCTGCATTGAAAGGGTCAGACCCGTTTGTCCTCCGAGAGTGGACAGAACGCTGTCCGGCTTTTCTATCTCGATAATTTTCTTTACCACATCAAGGGTAAGCGGTTCGATGTAGACCTTGTCCGCCATTGCCTTATCAGTCATGATCGTTGCAGGGTTGGAGTTGATAAGGACTACTTCCAGACCCTCCTGTTTAAGAGCGCGGCAAGCCTGCGTTCCCGCATAGTCAAACTCGGCTGCTTGTCCGATTATAATAGGTCCCGAACCGATAACGAGGACTTTTTTGATATCATTTCTTAACGGCATTTTATTTGTCCTCCTTGTTTTTCTTTATCATATCAATAAATTCATCAAAAAGATAAGCTGTGTCCTGAGGACCTCCGCAGGCTTCCGGGTGGAACTGCACCGTAAAACAGGGGAAGTTCTTATACCTTACGCCCTCACAGGTCTGGTCGTTTGCGTTCTTGTGGGAAACTTCTCCCACATCGGGCGAAATGCTTTCGCTTATGACCGCATAGCCGTGGTTCTGGGAGGTCACAAACGTTTTGTCAAGAGCAATATCGTCCACCGGCTGATTTGCTCCGCGATGACCGTATTTGAGCTTTTCCGTCCGCGCGCCGTTGGCAAGAGCCATAAGCTGATGTCCCAGACAAATTCCGAACGTTGGTATGCCCAGCTTGTTTATCTCACGAAGATTTGCGATAACTTCGGTGTTTTCAGTGGGATCGCCCGGTCCGTTTGAAAGCATTATGCCGTCCGGAGCAAGCTCCTTTATCTGTTCCGCAGTGGTTCCCGCAGGAACTACCGTAACATTGCAGCCCCGCTTTACAAGTTCGCGGCGGATATTGAATTTATACCCGAAGTCAAAAAGCACAACGTCATATTTAGGATCTTCCGCCTTGAAAACTTTATTTTCCTTTGTTGTGACCGACTTTACGGCATTTACTATTTTAAATTCCTTTATTTTTTGGAGAAATTCCTCTTTCTTTTCATAAACATTTTCCGTGGTGATAACGCCGTTCATAACGCCGTGTTCGCGGATAATCCTCGTCAGACAGCGTGTATCTATGGAATGTATTCCGATGATATTGTGCTTTTTCAGGAACTCGTCCACATTTCCCTCACAGCGGAAGTTTGACGGCGCATTGCACCATTCGCGGACAACATACCCGCTCACCACCGAACCTGCCGATTCATAATCGGTATCATTCACGCCGTAATTTCCTATAAGCGGAAAAGTCTGCGTAACTATCTGACCGTAATAGCTTGGGTCGGACAGTGTTTCCTCATAGCCTGTCATACCTGTTGCAAAAACTATTTCGCCGAAAGAAGTCCCTTTTGCGCCGAAAGAATATCCCTCAAAGATCTTTCCGTCGGCAAGCATAAGATACGCCTTATCGCCCAGATTGAATAAAGACATTTTACAGACCGCCTTTCAAATTATTTGTTAAGTCCTGTAACAAAATTTGTAATATCTTCTCTCATGCGTATGCACTCGCGCCTTGCCGCCCCTGCAAAATCTTCCGGCGGGCAGTTTGCTTCTTTCTGATAGGCGCACATCACCGCTCTTGATGAATTTACTATAGCGCCCAGACCGTTCTTGTCAAAGCCTTTTGCAACGCCTTCCGCACCGCCGCCCTGCGCTCCGTAGCCCGGAACGAGGAAGAACGTATGAGGGAGCTTTTCACGCATTTCCGCAAGCTGTTCCGGATATGTAGCGCCCACTACCGCACCTACTGCGGAGTAGCCGTATTTTCCTATAGAATCCGCTCCCCACTGTTCGCACATACTTCCCATAGTTTCATATACTGTTTTTCCGTCGTCAAGAACCCTGTCCTGAAGTTCTCCGGAGGACTTGTTGGAAGTCTTTACAAGTACAAAAATTCCTTTGTCGTTCTTTTTGCAAATGTCGGTAAGCGGAGTTATACCGTCCGTTCCAAGGTAGCCGTTTACCGTCAGAGCGTCCGCGCCGAAGCCCTCAAGCTGAAATCCGTCAACTTCCGTTTTGCCCAGATATGCTTTTGAATAGGCTTCCATAGTTGCGCCGATGTCGTTCCTTTTGCCGTCCACAATTACGAACATTCCCTTTTTCTGTGCATATTCAATGGTCTTATGCAGAGTTTTAACGCCCTGCCAGCCGTACATTTCATAATAAGCCGCCTGCGGTTTTACCGCAGGGACAATATCGCACACCGCGTCTATTATAGCCTTGTTGAATTTCCATATAGCGTTTGCCGCGCCTTTAAGGTCGTTTCCCTTTTCCTCAAATGATCTCTTTCTGATAAATTCGGGAACATAGTCCAGCTTCGGGTCAAGTCCCACGACTGTGGGGTTTCCCGTCTCGATGATCCTTGCGATAAGTCTGTCAAATGACATTTTCACCACTCCTTAAATTTATATAAATTCTCATTTTAACTTTTTTGAAAGGTACAAATTCA
This sequence comes from uncultured Clostridia bacterium, assembly GCA_947627905.1. Taxonomy (GTDB): domain Bacteria; phylum Bacillota; class Clostridia; order Oscillospirales; family Ruminococcaceae; genus RGIG8773. The sequence continues at coordinate 28,505 of CANQXX010000020.1, read as the reverse complement.
GTTCATCGTCATTCACACATTCCGCATACTGTCCGCAGACCTTATCTTTGTACCATACGCCTTTCCCGTCGGGAATATATCCGCGTTTGACGTACATTCTCTGAGCGCTGCCGTAACCGCTGTGCAGTCCCACTCCCAAGTAGACCGTATCGGAATATTCCGCGGCTATTTTTTCGGCAGCGTCCATAAGTTTATTTCCTATTCCTTTTCCGCGGAATTTTTCAAGCACCGCAAGATCAACTATTTCGCAGTATCCCAAGCCGCCGAAAGCGCCCCACTTTGAATTTGGATAAACATTGACATATCCTGCCGGCTGTGCAAGATATTCAGCCACAAGCGCAATTGCTCCAAGCTCGTCACGATGTTTCAGCCGCATTTTAAATTTATCCGCCGAAGAATCGGTCCAGCCTTGGGCTATTTCTCCGGCAACTATCGCGCCGATGTCGTTTTCTTCAAGATCTCTTATAAGGATATCGTTATCCCTGTAATATATCATACCTGATAACTCCTCCGGTAATGGTCATAACGTTCTTTCCCTTAAAAGTTTCCCCTTTGAAAACGGTGTTTTTGGACTTTGAATGAAGTTTTTCGGGAATGACCGTCCACTCCCTGTCAAGGTCAACAACGGCAATATCTGCTTTTGCGCCTTTTTCAAGCCGCGGCTCTGGAAGTCCCAGAAGTTTCCGCGGATTTAACGCCATAAGTTCAACTATCCTGTTAAGGGAAAGTTTTCCCGTATGATAAAGCGCCGTAAGTGTCGCCGCAAGTGAAGTTTCCAGTCCCACAACGCCGTTTGGGGCTTTGAGAAAATCAGCTTTTTCGTTAGCCGCATGAGGAGCATGGTCGGTGACGATACAGTCTATCGTTCCGTCAAGGATTGCTTCAAGAATTTCTTTTCTGTCGGCTTCGGTGCGGAGAGGCGGGTTCATTCTGTAGTCCGCGTCACGGGAAAGCAGTTTTTCTTCGGTGTATATGAAATAGTGAGGGCAGGTCTCGCAGGTAACTTTTATCCCCCGCTTTTTAGCGTCGCGGATAATTTCCGCGCTGCCCTTTGTAGAAACGTGGCAGATATGTATCCTTGCGCCGCAGGAATCCGCAAGTGCGATTTCCCGCGCGGTAATGCTGTCCTCTGAAGCCCTGTCCATACCTTTTACGCCGAGTTTTTCGGATATCTTTCCTTTGTTGATGATACCGCCGTTTATAATATCCAGATCCTCACAGTGTGAAGCCGCAAGAAGTCCGTTTTTATTGGTATTTTCCAGAGCCTGACGCATAAATTCGGCGTTTTTGACCGGTCTGCCGTCGTCGGAAATTATCCGCACGCCCAGCTTTGTATGGTCGTAAAGTTCGCCGCCGTTCATTCCCTTTGTGATACAGCCCGCAGGATAAACTTCCACGCCTGTATCTTTCGCCTTGTCAAGAATATAATTTACCGTTTCGGGACTGTCTATAGGCGGGTCTGTATTGGGCATACACACAACTCCGGAAACTCCTCCCGCAAGCGCAGCCGCACAGCCGGTTAGAATGTCCTCTTTATGGGTATATCCCGGGTCGCGGAAGTGAACGTGCATATCAAAAAGCGCAGGTATAGCGGCAAGTTTCCCCTTGCCGTCCACGATCCTGTCAGCTTGAACGGCAATATTTCCGCCCATGTCCTTTATTATCCCGTCAGCTATGAAAATATCGCAGATCCCGTCATTTCTGCCGTCAGCGGCGCGGACGTTTTTCAGAAGAATACTATCCATTTCACAGCCTCCTACTCAAAAATTACTACCTTGTCGAAACCGTCTGTCTCTTTCATCATGACCTTGACCGATTCGCCCCTTGAAGTGGGAACGTTCTTTCCCACATAATCGGGACGTATGGGAAGTTCCCTGTGTCCCCTGTCCACCAGCACTGCAAGCTGAATATTCCGCGGTCTGCCCCGCTTCATGACCGCATCTATTGCGGCGCGTGCGCTCCGTCCGGTAAAAATAACATCGTCAACGATTATAACACGTTTATTTTTGACGTCAAAGGGAATGTCAGTCCTGTCGGCTGAATCGGAATGTTTTTCATCATCACGGTATGCGGTTATATCGAGCCTGCCGACCTCCGGAGATATCCCTTCAAGCTCGGACAGCTTTGCCGCTATGCGTTCGGCAATGCATATACCGCGTGAAAGTATTCCTATGAAGCAAAGTCCTTCCGCACCTTTATTGCGTTCAAGAATTTCATATGAAATTCTTGCAACTGCTCTTGTCATGGCATTTTCGTCCATTATGACGGCTTTAGGATCAACAGACGATATATCCAACGCTCGTTCCCCCTGACTTCCCGAAAATAAAAAATACCTGTCCGCGGCCGACACAGACAGGTATCATCAACTTATTATCATAATTTTTACGGCAGCATAAAACCTGCTTGATGACCTTACAAGCAAGATATACGGTATACGCCTTACTGCCGCAGAATGTTTAAATAAGCGACTGCCTTGTCGATCTCACGGGATCAACTTAAAGGTTGTCTAACTTTACTGATTATATCACATTCTGCACAATATGTCAATACGCTTTTTATGCATTTAACAGAAAAATCACATTTTATTTCCTGATATCATTGCTTCTCCTCAGCATCTGTTCCTGAAACCGTTCCGCCGTCATTATCCTTATGCTTTATACGGCGGAATCTGGCAGCGATCGAAAGTTTGTTTTTCAGTTCCTCCAGAGATTCGGAATAAGACGTTGAACGTATATCCGGAAAGGCTTTAAGCAGACGCTCTACCGAACGGTCTCTCATGCCTACCAGCTTGTCGTATTTTTCACGCCACTCACTGACTTTGAAATCAGCCGCGTCAACTATCTTGGCATATTTCTTTTTCAGCTCCGCAAAATGGGACTGACCTTCCTTTGTAGCAACATAGCGTTCATATCTTTCACGCCATTCCTGAGTTTTGGCGTCTTTGGCTTCAATAAAGCCGTCATATTTACCCTTTATTTCCAGAGTTTCATTTGTCAGCTTCTCTCCGATCTTTACCGAGCTGAGAAGCATGATCTTTGATATCTCATCTATCTGTTTGAGCCGGTTATTCAGCTTGTTTACCGCGCATATGGAAGATATCAGATCTATTACTATCAGCACGGACCATATCACTATAAGAGCCAGTCCCAGCTTTACCGGCATAAGGTCTATCACCTTTTCCACCATAGGCTGAACTATCCTTATCACTATCACGCAGCCGAATCCCCATAATAGCGAAACTTTCAGACATATGTATCCTTTGTAATTGAACCTTTCATGGGAATAGTCCCACCACCTTGCATGGAACATCTTTTCCATTCCAAGCCCCACAAGGAGCTCAAATGTTGTGCATAACAGTCCCGTTACCAGAAATAACGGAATGAACGTATGTGACAGCGGTCTGAAAAATACCACCACCATTATTACGCCGAATCCGTATATAGGACATATAGGCATATTCAGAAATCCTCTGTTCTGATACTCGCCCGTTTCAAGGGTCATGTAACAAACTTCTATGCACCAGCCTATGAATGACCAGAATATAAATATGTGGAACATTTCATAAAGACTAAATTCAATATATGGGATCACTTCCACAAGCTATCTCTCCCCTGCCGATACTTCCATAAATTTTAATCAACGAAGTATATTATATCACATATAATATACTTGTCAATAGCAAAATCAAATTTGTAATAATTCCGCAATATTTTATTTTGCAAAATGCAATTATTTCCGCCAAAATGTAATTTATTCCCAGAATATCTTAACCAAATTGTAATTTGTATTTTTGCAGAATATATGATATAATATTACCATAACTATGCCAATAATGTTCCGGAACATTATTGCAGGGTAAATGCCATACTTCGGAACATCAGCATTTATTACATAAAAAGCCGCGAAAGGAGCTTAATAACAAGCTATGACCGATCAGACAATAAAAACACAGATAATGCCTCTGGCAAAAAGCATTGCCGACGAAGTCCAGAAAGCAGTTATAGGCAAGAATGATATCATAATCAAAACACTGCTCGCAATAATAGCAGGCGGACATATCCTTCTCGACGACATACCCGGAGTGGGAAAAACTACCCTTGCAGTGGCTTTTTCAAAGGCAATGTCACTTAATTACAAGCGTATGCAGTTCACGCCGGATGTTCTTCCGGCGGACGTTACCGGTTTTACCGTATACAACAGACAGACCGGCTGCTTTGAATATAAACCCGGTGCGGCGCTTTGCAGTCTTTTTCTTGCAGACGAGATAAACCGCACGTCCAGCAAGACCCAGAGCGCGCTTCTCGAAGCAATGGAGGAAGGCTCGGTGACCGTTGACGGCGTTACTCACAAGCTGCCAAGTCCTTTTATAGTTATCGCCACACAAAATCCTATCGGCTCCGTAGGTACACAAATGCTGCCTGAATCCCAGCTTGACCGTTTCATAGTCCGTCTTTCAATGGGTTATCCGGACATAGAGAGCGAAGTTTCTATACTCAGGTCAAAGGAAAGCTCCGGCAGAGCAGAAGATATCCGTCCTGTGGCAAAAGCAGAAAATATAATCACCATGCAAAAAGCCGCCGAAGAAGTTTTTGCCGATGATAAAATATACCGTTATATAGCTTCAATAGCCGCCGCTACGCGTTCTCACCCGCAGATAAAGCTCGGACTGAGCCCGCGGGGAAGCGTTGCGCTTTCTTCAATGGCAAAAGCAGCCGCACTTATGCGCGGAAGAAACTATGTTATCCCGGAGGACGTTAAATTTATTCTTAATGATGTAGCTGAACACAGGATACTTCTCACGCCTAAGGCAAAAGCCGCGGGCGCAACGGCAAGGGACGTTCTTCACGACATAAGCGCGCGCACACCTGCTCCGAGGATATGACAGAATAAAGATAGTATTTTGTGAAAAGGAGGATAAAGTTGCAGATAACATATATTATATTGCTGATCATGATATTTATTTTCCATATATTATATAAAGGCGACCTTTCATTTATCCTTCTTGTCTTTCTTACAGCAATGCCGGTGCTGCTTTTCATACTTCTTATCATACAGACAGCAAAGCTGAATATCTCGATAAGCAGTTCCTCCAAAGCCTCAGAGCGCGGCAAGCCGGAGGTAATAAAGATATTTCTTGAAAACACGGCGTTTTTACCGGTAACAGCCTGCCGGCTGACATTCAGATACAAATGCTTTTTCCCGCCGGACAAGCCGGTAAATGAAAAATATTCCGTGATAATACCGGTGAGCCAGCTTTCAAAAGAAACTCTGACGGTAAGTTTTACCCCGAAGCACTGCGGATATATTGATATATCTTCCGCAAGAGCTGCGGTGTATGATATTATCGGTCTGACATTCATTTTCAAGAAAATACAGTTTAATGACAGGATCACCGTACTGCCTAAAGTATATCCGTTCAGTTCTGAAACGGAGCGCAGCTTTTCCTACAATGCGGAGGGCGATACCTTTTCGCAGACAAGATCCGGCGACGATCCGTCCGAAATTTTTGAACTGCGTGAATACCGTTCCGGAGACAGTCTTAACCACATTCACTGGAAGCTCAGCAGCAGGGGTGAAAAATTTATCGTCAAGGAACTGTCCAAGCCTATAAGCAGTAAAATACTTATCCTTTGCGATACCGGTTCATGCAGGACTGCGTCCGATACGGACAAAATATTTGATATTACCGCAACATTATCATCATTTCTCGTAAATGCACAGGCGGCGCATACCCTGACGGTCCCGTCCGGAGACGGACTGCTTTTCACCTCCGAAATAAGCGGTCAGGAAAGCCTTATTTCCGCTGTTGCAGAGCTTTGCAGCGGTCAGGCGGCTTTTTCCGGAAGATCTACCGATGAAAAATACTTTTCCGAAACAGCTGAACTGGTCAGAAAAGGCTTTTCACACATTCTTGCAGTTTCAGCGGACGATGACAAGACATTCATCAGCGAGCTTTCCAGAATATGCGGCGAAACGCTGCTTACAGTATTCTGCGCTTCGCCTGCGTCCGATACGGACGATAAGGACGAACCGATATCCACAGAAATAATTTATTCAGCCGCTGAAGAACTTGACGAAAAGGTAAGCGGATATTATTCAGGAAAATATCCTTACAAATAAAATGTGAAAAAACCGCAGGAAAGGAGGTAAAGCCGTGAACGATCAGTCCGAAGCCGCAGTTCTTGTGTCTGCAAGCCTGAGAGTTTCCAAAAAACACAGTACGAGCATTGCTCCGTTTGCAATAAAAACAGCCGTTGTGCTTCTAAGCTGCATGGGATCGGTCTTATCATTCCTGTCCTGCTTTGATATGCCTGCCGACAAAGCCGCTGTCATAATTATTTCTATAATATCCTGCGCGGTATTCATGCTTTCGTTCAATATGAAAAAAGGCACAAGGGGCATTGTATCAGTATCGGTCTCGGCACTGTTCGTGCTGATAACGTTCATACTCCGCAGCAGCATATGCGCAGGACTTGCAAATGCGCTCAACATATATCTTGCAAGGATACGGAAAGAATTTCGCGGCGAACCGTTCATTCCTATTGCCGAGCCGGAGCTTTCTGCGCGCCACACCACAATATTCTTCTGCTTTGCCGCCGCATTGATATGCCTTGCAGCGGCATACTGTGTTTCAAAAGAATGGTATGCAATAGGACTTTGCATACCTCCTCTTATTCTTCCTATACTTACGCTCATGTTCGGGCTGGAACCGAATTACGCCGCTTTTTCGGCAGTAATAGCAGGCTGCGCTGCGGCAATATCCTTTGAGATAGGCTCTGCCGAAAAAATATGCTCTGTCCGATATAAATATGCCGCTTCATTCGGCGGACTTGCTGCTGCTTTATTTGCCGTGCTGTTCTTTTTCCTATCAGCAGCGGCGGTAAAATTATCCGGATACAGCCGTTCCGAAAGAATAGACGGCATTTACAATGACATTACGGGCTATATCGAAAGAGACGAAATGAAAAATGTTTTTGAGGAAGTAGTCACATTCGTTACAAGAGATACAAAGCACACCGGCGCAATAGATCACGGTAAGCTCGGAGAAATGGACGAGATCTATTTTGACGGCAGAACGGTCCTTAAAATTACCATGCCTAAGCCGGAGGATACCTTCTATCTCCGCGGATTTATAGGTTCGGTCTACACGGGAAACAGCTGGAAGCCGCTTTCCTCGTCCGATCTTGAGAAACTGGAAAATATTTCGGCAGGCTTTGAGACAGACGGACTTTCCACGCTGCTTTTTGACAGCTACAGTCTGAAAAACACCGGTGCTTCCATGCCGAGGTACAGCTTTGCCATACAGAATGTTTCTGCCGGAAGAGATTATCTTTATATGCCGTACAGTCTTGTTCCGGAAAGCGTTTCAAGGTACAACCTTGAGACCGGCGGCGGATTTGCCGGAGGAGAAAGCAGCTATGTGGGACAGTTTTATGATCCGTCGGAATATTACGGATATCAGGGTATCTTCCGCACAAGGTGGAATATTTCATCATCAATGACAAACGACGAAGCAGCTTACAGAAATTTTGTATATGAAAATTATCTTGACCTGCCGGATGAGCATGAACGTCTTGACGAAATATTCGGCGATAATTATTACGAATATATAACGGGCGAAGATATAATTACCGGTAAAAGCACTCTCGGTGAAATGACTGTTTTCAGCAGGAAACTTTATTATATACGCAGCTGGCTGAGAAACAACTGCGAGTACAGTCTCAACGCCGGCAAGCTCCCTGCCGGAAGGGACTTTGTCGATCGTTTTCTTGAAACAAGAAAAGGAAGCTGCTCCCATTTTGCTACGGCAGCAGTAATGATGTGCAGATATGCCGGCATACCCGCAAGATATGTGGAGGGCTACATTATAAAGCCGAACACCGATTTCCCCGTATCGGCAAAAAAGGGAGATATCGAGACCATAGAAATTACCGATGCGCGCGCTCATGCATGGGCTGAAATATACATCGACGGCTTTGGCTGGTATCCTATGGAATTTACCTCCGGCTACGGAAATGTGCGCACGGCTTTGCCTACCGAAACCATTGCTTCTGAAACAGAATCAAGCGCAGAAACAACATCTGTTTCAGAAGAGACTGAAATTTCTTCTTCCGCAGCGGAAAGCGCTGCTCCGTCCCCCGCCGGCAATGAGCAGAACACTTCTCCGCAGCAGGAAAATACCGCAGAACAGTCTCAGCCGTCGGAAAACAGCTCTTCCGAAGCAGCTCTTGCCGAAGCTCCCGACAGCGCCGACAGCGAAGCGGTCAGCAATGGCAGACCGTCCGTCGGATTTGGCGTATTCGGCATAAGGGGCGGCAAAAAGGTTGATGTATATTACGACCTTACCGGAATTTTGATAGCTGTCATTATAATAATTGCAGTACCGTCGCTGTTCATTATAAGAAGGCGGATATGCCTGCTCATCTACAGAAAAAAATGTGCGTCCGGCAAAAAGCAGGCCGCCGATGCGGCTTACAGGAAGTTCCGCCGTATAATACATCTTATGAAACTTCCCGAACAGGGCGAAATGGGATATCTTGAATATGCAAAAGCCCTTTCCGAACGCTCTGCCCTGCTTTCGGACGGAATTGCGTATACTGTTATCGAAACGGCTCTTAAAGCGTCATTCGGCGGCAGACAGCTTACCGCAGAAGAAGCTCACGAAGCGGTAATGACAGTCACAAGCCTTTCAAAACGTTTTTACTCTTCTTTGTCAAAGTGGGAAAAATTCAAAGCAAAATATATTTACTGCATAGTATAAGGAGGAATTTTCATGGCAAATCCGTATCTTCCGGCATGGGAATATATTCCCGACGGCGAACCGCGCGTTTTCGGCGACAGGATATACGTTTACGGCTCTCATGACCTTGCCGGCTCGGATAAATTCTGCGATTATGTTCTTAAATGCTGGAGCGCTCCGCTGAACGACCTTAATAACTGGGTATGTCACGGGGATATTTTCCGCACGCAAGCTACACGGGACTATCCTGCCGACACAGACTGGACCGACAAGCGCTGTCAGCTTTATGCTCCGGACGTTGTGGAAAAGGACGGCAAATATTATCTTTATGCTTATATCGTCAACGCAAAAGGCTGCGTTGCGGTCAGCGAACGTCCGGAAGGACCGTTTAAATTGATCTCGCAATATAAGTATACGATCCCCGATGAAATATGCTGCAGCGGTTGGTTCATAGATCCGGGAGTTTTAGTTGACGACGACGGAAGAACTTATATTTACTGCGGCTTTGAGCGTTCCTTTATGGCGGAGATCAACAGTGAGAATATGTATGAGGTCCTTGACGGCACCTGTATTGAGCATTTTATTCCCTGTAAAGAACGCCCCGAGGACGGCTTTTCCGAACATGATTCGCTTTTCTTTGAAGCCTGCTCTCCGAGAAAGGTGAACGGAACATACTATATGATCTATTCTCCTCTGCGGGGCAGCCGTCTTGCATATGCGACCTCGGACAGTCCCACAGGACCGTTCAAATACCGCGGATACATAGTTGACAACGGCGTGGACTATCCCGGCGGAAACGATCATGGTTCAATCGCAAATATAAACGGTCAGTGGTATATCTTCTACCACCGCATGACCAACGGAACGATAATGTCCCGACGCGGCTGCGTGGAAAAGATAGAAATTCTCCCCAACGGAACTATCCCGCCCGTAGAAATGACTTCGCTGGGATTTGAAGATTCCCTTGACCCATACAGGATCACCCCAGCTGAAATTGCCTGCGTTCTCAAAGGCGGAGCCATGGTGACCGAAAAGAACGTTTTTGAGCGGGTGGTAACTAATATCTGCGACGGTGCTGTAATGGGTTACAAATATTTTGATTTCGGCGACGACTTCGGCAGCAAGACCATGGATTTTTCCGCGGAGACGATAGGCTGCGGCTGTGATTGCCGTATGCACATACTTATTGACGGTGAAAACGGCGAGGAAATAGGCGTCTGCGACATTGGCAGGAACGGCGGCGTTATCAATGCCGTTGTAAAGGCGGTAACGGGACGTCATTCGGTATTCTTTAAGATCACAACGGACTATGCCGACGACTGGACAGGCGAACCATTCAGAAACAGGTGCTTGTTTGAAATGAAAAATTTTGTGTTTATGAAATAATGACCTATCCGATAATGCTTTTATAAGGTTCATCAATTGCAAAAATTCCCTCCGGAAATTTTCGGAGGGAATAATTTTTACTTGACATTTTAATAATATTATGATAAAATTATGATAAAATAAGCTATGGAGGCGATCGGTATGATCCAAATAAGACCTGTATCGGATCTGAGAAATAAATTCCCGGAAATAGAAAATGTCGTAAGCGGCGGTCAGCCAGTATTTCTTACCAAGAACGGCTATGGAACTATGGTAGTTTTAAGCCTTGAACAATATTCCGCGCTGACAGAAGATATTGAAGCCAAACTTGATGAAGCCGATAAAGAAGCTGACAGCACCGACGTTCGCTATACATCTGATGAAGTATTTGACAGAGTAAGGGCGGTACTTCATGAAAACATATAAACTAAGAATACTGCCAATGTTTGAGCATGATCTTACAAAGGCAGTAACGTATATTTCATCAACATTAAATAATGCTGATGCTGCCGAGCATTTATTGAATGAAACTAAAAAAGCCATAGAAAAGCGACTTGATTCTCCATTAGCCTTTGAACCTTTTCATTCATTAAAAAAGCGGAAAAATACATACTACAGAATTTATGTAGGAAACTATTCGGTTTTTTATGTCGTCATAGACGATGTAATGGAAGTCAGGCGATTTATTTACAGTAAAAGAAATATTGACAATATTTTATAAATAACAAATATATCCCCTGCGGAAATTCCGCAGGGGATATTGATTTAAAGCCTTTTCACACATTATTTGCCTGAGAATATCATAGATCAGTTATTCCGACTTTCCCTTGCAGAAGCTGTCTATGTAGCGGTCAATGCAGTGCTCGATGATCGAAATAGCATCTTCCCTGCCCTTCATTTCGTCAATGACCGTTTCCTTTCCCTCCAAGGACTTGTAAACAGTAAAGAAGTGCGACATTTCATCAAAAACGTGCTTCGGGAGTTCGCTTATATCCGTATATGTGTTGTATGTAGGATCGTTAAAAGGAATAGCTATGATCTTGTCGTCCCGCGCGCCGTTGTCAAGCATGGAAATTACCCCTATAGGATAGCATTTGACCAGTGCAAGCGAACATATCGGCTCCGAACACAGCACCAGAACGTCCAGCGGATCGCCGTCCTCAGCGTAAGTTCTCGGAATGAAGCCGTAGTTTGCCGGATAGTGGGTAGAAGTATACAGAACACGGTCAAGCATAAGAAATCCCGTTTTCTTGTCAAGCTCATACTTCATTTTGCTGCCCTTTCCGATCTCGATAACAGCAAAAAAATTGTCTTTTGTGATACGGTTAGGTGAAATATCATGCCAGATGTTCATAATCATATTTCCTTTCTTTTCCTGTAAGTTTTTTCAGTCTCGCTGATTATATAAACAGGACGTTTCTTGACTTCAAGATACGTCTTTGCAATATACTGTCCCAGTACGCCCATGCAGAAAAGCTGTATCCCTCCGATAAGGCACACAAGAGTTATTATAAGTGAGTCTCCCCACATTTCTTCGCCGCAGATCAGTATCTTTACCACCATTGCAATGGCAAGCAGGATAAAGATCAGACCCATTATGACCGACAAATTCATAGGCGCTGTTGAAAATGCAAATATCCCCTCAAATGAATATTTCAACAGCTTCCAGAAATTCCATGTGCTCGTTCCTGCCGCACGTTCGGTGTTTTCAACCTCGATATATTTTGTGTTAAATCCTACCCAACTGAAAATTCCCTTTGAAAACCTGTTGTATTCACGCATTGACAGGATAGCGTCTACCATTTGTCTTGTCATGAATCTGTAATCCTGTGCGCCGTCAATTATCTTCGTCTGAGAAATTTTATTTATGACCTTGTAAAAGCTCCTTGAAAAAAATGAAAGCAGCTTCGGTTCGCCCTTGCGCGATACACGCCTTGTTCCAGCGCAATCATATTCGCCGTCCTTGACATATTCGTACATCTGCGGGATAAGTTTCGGCGGGTGCTGAAGATCGGCGTCAAGGATCACCGCGTAATCGCCTTTGCAGTTTTCCAGACCGGCAAACATTCCTGCTTCCTTGCCGAAATTCCTGCTGAATGAAATATATCTGAACCTGCTGTCGTCCTCTGCAAATTCTCTCAGGATCTTCAGGGTATCGTCCTTTGAACCGTCGTTTATAAACAGGAACTCAAACATAAGATGCGGATATTTTTCCGACATTCCGTTTGTGACTTTCAGTATCTCATCTCTGAACATCGACAGGACTTCCTGTTCGTTGTAACATGGAACTATTATTGAGATCAGTTCTTTTTCCATTCCTTGCGGTCACCTTCCGATTTTTACTCTACCGTTACTGATTTTGCCAGATTTCTCGGTTTATCCACATCGCAGCCGCGCTGAACGGCTGTATAATACGCAATAAGCTGCATTGCGACTGTTGCTATCAGCGGCAGGAAAATATCTTCCGCGTCGGGAAGTCCTACCTTGTAATCCGCGCAGTCCGTATCTACGTTCTCAGAGCTGCGGCAGATCATTATTACCTTTGCTCCGCGGCTTTTTACCGTGCGGACATTGGATATCATTTTTTCTTTCAGCGCAGTCTGCGTCATTACTGCAATGACCGGCGTGCCGTCCTCAATGAGAGAAATCGTCCCATGCTTAAGTTCGCCGGCAGCATATGCTTCACTGTGGATATATGAAATTTCCTTTAATTTAAGAGAACCCTCCATACTAAGTGCATTGTCAAGACCTCTGCCTATGTAAAGCAGACTGTCGGCGCTGAAAATTTTTGAAGCAACAAACTGGTATACCGACATATCTTCAAGACATTCCCCTATCTTGCCGGGAACGTCAAGCAATCCTTTTACAAGCTCTCTGCACCGGATCTCGTTTATCGTTCCCCTCACATAAGCTATTTCAAAAGCAAGAAGATACATAAACGCTGTCTGTACGGCATAAGCCTTTGTCGAGCATACGGATATCTCCGGACCTGCGTTAGTGTAAATGACCATATCGGCTTCCCTGGCAATGGAAGAACCTACCACGTTAACTACTGCAAGAGTATCTGCTCCCTTTGCCTTTGAAAGTTTCAGAGCTTCAAGAGTATCCGCCGTTTCGCCAGACTGTGAAACTATTACCGCCAGATCTCCCTCAGCGACCAGCGGATCCCTGTACCTGAACTCCGAAGCTATATCAACTATCACCGGCGTTCTTGCAAGAGCTTCAATAAGGTATTTCCCTACCATTCCGGCGTGCATCGCAGAACCGCAGCCGACTATGAAAATATGTTTGTAAGAGCTTATCTTATCTGCTGTAAGACCGCATTCGCTGAAGTCAGGCAGACCGTTCTTCACTCTCGGAGAAATAGTATTCCTTATAGCGTCAGGCTGTTCATGTATCTCTTTAAGCATGAAATGCTCATATCCGCCTTTCTGGGCGGATTCAACGTCCCATTCGGCTGTAAGCAGTTCTTTTTCTATAGCTTCGCCGTGAAGATCGGTAAAATGTATGCCCTCCTGATCGAGCATTGCGATCTCACCGCGTTCAAGGCAGTAATATTCCCTTGTATATTCAAGTATAGCGGTCACGTCAGAAGCAATAAAGCTCTCGCCGTTACCCTTTCCGACAATAAGCGGACTATCCTTTCTTACAGCATATATCCTGTTTTTATGATTCCTGAAAATTATTCCCAGAGCGTAAGCGCCCTCAATTATGCTGACAGCTTTTTCGATGGCTTCAACAGGATCTCCGCTGTAATAATAGTCAAGAAGTTTTGCAACTGTCTCGGTGTCTGTCTCACTTTCAAAGACATAACCTTTCCCTATGAGGAAATTCTTGATATCCCGGTAATTTTCTATTATCCCGTTATGGACTATGGATATCCTTCCGTTGCCTATCGGGTGAGAATTAACATCGGAAGGCTCTCCGTGAGTTGCCCACCGGGTATGTCCTATACCGCAGACAGCGTGGAGTTCCGGTTCGTCTTTTAATTTTACCGAAAGTCCCTCACCGATCTTTCCCTTGGCTTTTACAGTTTTTATTATATCATTTTCAAATACCGCTATACCTGCGGAATCATATCCTCTGTATTCCAGCTTTTTCAGGGCGTCAACAAGAATATCGGCGCACGCCCGTTTTCCGACAAAGCCGACAATACCACACATATTAATAAGCTCCTTTCGGAAATAATGTTTCATAAACATTATACTGTGATATTCTCTTTTAAAGAACTCACAGCCGTGATCTGCACAAAAGGTTTTAACGGAACAATACCGGCGATACTGTCCGTAAATATCTTTAGGGAATGTCCTTATGCGGAACATTCCCCGAACATTCATAAATTATTTTGTACCGAATATCCTGTCTCCGGCGTCTCCCATTCCGGGAACTATATAAAGTTTTTCGTCAAGACCTTCATCTACTGCTCCGCAGTAGATCTCCACCTCCGGATAGACCTTATGAACGGCTTCAATGCCCTCAGGACAGGTAATTATGCACATTACCTTTATATTTTTTACTCCTGCTTTACGGAGGATCTCTATAGTTTTTACTATTGTTCCGCCGGTAGCAAGCATAACATCGGTAACGATAACATCTCTTTCAGCGATATCAAAAGGCAGTTTGCAGTAATAATCCACGGCGTTCTTTGTTTCCGGATCGCGGAATATTCCTATATGACCTATTTTAGCCGCAGGAACAAGTTTTACGGCTCCCTCGACCATGCCGAGACCCGCTCTTAAAACAGGAACGAAAGCAAGCTTTCTTCCGGAGATCACTTTTGTTTTTGCTATTGCAAGAGGCGTCTGCACCTCGACTGTTTTCAGCGGAAGATCTCTCGTAGCCTCATAGCACATAAGCATAGCCGTTTCCGAAACAAGCTCCCTGAACTCCTTTGCTCCCGTGTTTATATCTCTCATAAGAGAGATTTTGTGCTGCACCATAGGGTGCTCAAGAATAATTACGTTATCCATATATTTTTCCCCTTTCAACCGTTATTTTCTTCTATTGAGGTTATCTGATCCACCCTGCGCTGATGTCTGCCGCCTTCAAATGAAGTGTTCAGGAACGTCTCCACTATTTCAACGGCGACGCCTGCTCCCGTAACTCTTCCTCCCATGCAAAGAACGTTTGCGTTATTATGGAGCCTTGTATATTTTGCCGTATATGTATCTGTGCACACGGCAGCGCGGATACCTTTTATTTTATTTGCTGCCATTGAAATACCGATACCGGTGCCGCATATAAGCACCGCCAGCTCTGCATTCCCCGAAGTGATCCTGTCGCACACTTCCTTTGCAACGAGCGGGTAATCGCAGCTTTCGCCGTTCATACAGCCAAATTCAAGATAAGGTATATTATTATCCTCAAACCATTTTATCACTTCTTTTTTAAGCTGATAACCGGCATGATCGCTTCCTATTGCTATCATATAACAACCTCCGTAAAACAAACTGTTTACAATATCACATATTATTATATCACAAAAAAGCCGTTTTTTCAAGGCTTTCGGGGAAATTTTCACTCTTTTGCAGAAGCACTCTGCTGCACCTGCTGAGCGATCCTGTTCATCAGATCGCCGACCGTATCATCGTTAGTGCCGTTGCTTATCCCGTTGCTGAAAAGATATCTGAAAGAATTTATTATCCCCCATGGTATGCCCCACCAGCCTGACAAAGCGGTTATAAGCTGACAGGTGAGCTTTGCGTTCTTAGCATCTTCGTCGGAATAATACTCGTCCGCAAGGTAATATGCCGAACTGTTGGACGTGGTCATGACCAGATAAGAATAACAGTAACGGTATCTTGTTAATTTTGAATAGCGGCTTATGGTTTTTCCGTTATAATCAAGCGTTAGCCCCGACGCAAGGTCGTCGTAATGCTCCATAATGAACCCCACGAGCTGAC
This sequence comes from uncultured Clostridia bacterium, assembly GCA_947627905.1. Taxonomy (GTDB): domain Bacteria; phylum Bacillota; class Clostridia; order Oscillospirales; family Ruminococcaceae; genus RGIG8773. Next base: position 12,497 of record CANQXX010000020.1, on the reverse strand, counting down.
GGTTGATCTCGTTCTGACGTTTGTTGAAATCGTGCGCTATGATCGGTCCTGCAAGCAGCATAACGATTATAAGCACTATAATTATCAAACCCTCCATTTTGCCCCTCCTGATATCATCTTTTATAACTGCATGGTCTGACCGTTCCCGTTCAGCCCTGAAGATCCTTCTCTGCTTTTGTTATCTGTAAATATGCCGCTTCAAGCTCATCGGGAGTACCCATTTTTCTTCCGAAAGCAGCCGAACAGAGACTTGACGCAAGCTGTAATTTTAAATGAGGCGGCGCTGTAATGAAGCGTTCTCCTGAAAGCCTGTCCGCAGCATCGCCCACAACGGCTATATCACCCGGCATTTTTTCCAGTCTGTCCGCTAATTGATCTATAGGACATATCTCATCATCTGTAATGCGTGATACCTTTACACTGTCGGAATTAAAAACCGCACAATAAACCAGATCAAGTCTTGCGGCCATTACTGCGCATATTATTCCCCTGTGGAGAGAAACATTGTTTGCCAACGATTCCAGAGTAGAAATGCCGATACACGGCTTATCAAGTGCAAAGCATATCGCCTTTACACTTGATATTCCTATCCTCAGACCGGTATACGAGCCCGGCCCTGCCGAAACAGCTATTCCGTCCAGATCGGAAAGCTCCAATCCGGCACTTTTAACGACATCTCTGCATATGGGAAGAATGACCTGCGAATGTGTGAGCGAAGTATATACCGTCGTCTGAGCAAGAACGGCGGTTTCGGTGCAAACTGCTGCCGACGCTGTTTTTCCCGAAGTATCAATTCCAAGCAGAGTCAAATCTTTCATCTCCCTCCAGGAAGATCTCTCTTTCGTTTTCACCTTTATATTCTATGGTAACGGTTATAGTATCTTCAGGGAGACATTCCGAAATATTTTCCGACCACTCGCAGACAATAACGCTGCTGTCGGACATATAGTCATAAAAACCCGTGGTTTCCAACGCTTCGGCATTCATTATCCTGTACATATCAAAATGGTACATCGTCTTTCCGCCGCCGCGGTATTCATTCACAAGGGCAAATGTGGGCGAATGTACCTCATCGGGAAGCCCCATGCCTATGGCAAGACCACGGGTAAACGTAGTTTTGCCGGCTCCAAGACCTCCTTTATATGCAATAACGTCTCCGCCCCTTAAAAGAGCGCCTATCCTTTTTCCTGCCGCTATTGTCTCTTCCGGAGAACAGGTGTGAATATTTATCATTTTACTTCCTCAGACATCACAAGTTATTTACGTTCATTATCCTGAAACTTTCGCAAAGGAAATTTATATTTCCGCTTTCGTGCGAACTTATCCTATAGCCTGTTATATCGCCGTCTCCGCCTCTTTTTATTTTAAGCACAGAAAAATCCGTCAGCGGAGTTTTTACACCGCTGCAGCATATTTTAAATTCCGTGACGTTTTCAAATATGATATCAGCAGAAAACGCCGTACCTGAATTGCTGTAAAGCGTCATCATAAGGCAGGGCACAAGCTCGCCGCGCCTGTTTATTGAACTGTAATATCTTATATCGCCAAAGGAATCAAAATTATCCCAGTAGAAATCCGGAGCAATTTCGCTTATCTGATCTATTCCGTATATCTCCTTGAAATTTCTCCTTATGCGGCAATTATCCTCCGGAAGTATCATTTTCTTCCACATTCCGCGGATATGTCTTTCAAAGCCCTGTTTTTCATACCATCTGATAAGGCTGTCCTCGCAGAAAAGCTGAACGTTCAGCTTATTTGCACCGGACTGACAGTAATAAACAAGACGGGTAACTATCTGTTCGCCTATGCCCCTGCGTCTGTAATCAGGGCGAACGCATATACCGCTCATTACTGCGGCTGTAAGTCCGTCAGAAGCAACACGTCCCAGACCTACAAGAATATCGCCGTCATATGCGTAAACGGAATAAAAGCTGTTCCGGTTAGTGCGTTCTATATCAGCATCGGTATAGCCTTCAAGACCGTACCATTCAAGAGCCTTGTACAGCTCTATCACGTCGCGGTCGTCCCTCGTTCCGGAAAAATATTCTATTTCATCCATACATATACCCCCTGTTTATCGGGAAATAATTTTTGTACCCTCGTTATCTATATGCATTTCCTTGACCTGCCATTCAGCAAGTCCCATTCTGTCAAGAGCAAACCTCATTTTTCCGCAGAAAAACTCGTTATCGTCTCCTACTATTGCCATAAGCGCAGGTCCTGCGCCGCTGAGATATGCCGCATAGGCTCCAAGGCTGTAAGCCGTATCAAAAACATCTCTTGCATGAGCAATAAGCTCCATTCTGTAAGGCTGATGAAGCCTGTCATGCACAGCTGTACGCAGATTTTCATACTTTCCGGTAAGAAGCGACGCCGAAAACAACGCCGCCCGCGAAAGATTGTATACCGCGTCTTTATGAGAGATCTCCTTTGGCAGGCAAGCTCTCGCCTTTTCGGTTTTCAGTTCAAAATCCGGTATGACCGCCACAAATTTCAAAGTGGTAAAAACCTCCTGCTTTACCCAGTGGACGCGTTTTCCGTCAAAAACAGCAGTAACTATTCCACCAAGGAGCGCAGGAGCCGTATTATCCGGGTGTCCCTCGATCTGCGCGGACAGATCCACAAGATCGTCAAAGCCCATAGGTTTTCCAAGCAGCTCATTAGCTCCCACAAGACCGGCTATTATACACGCCGAAGAGCTTCCCAGTCCTCTTGCCATGGGAATATTATTCACCTGACGTACAGTAAGACCGCTGAGCTTTTTTCCGCATATATCATAAAGAACGTGTGCCGAATCATACACAAGGTTTGAAGCGTCCGTCGGAACAGGTATACCGTCAAGACTTTCAATAAATATCCCGTCTGCTTCCTCCATATCCACATAATTGTAATAATCAAGAGCAAGACCCAGCGCGTCAAAGCCTGCGCCAAGATTTGCGCTTGTGGCAGGAATCTGTATTTTTATCATCTTTGTGATATCCCTTTCAGTCAAGTTCAAGAACACGGATAGTTCCCAGAACATTTCCGCCAAGCTCTGCGAGCTTTTTGTCAAAATCCCGTTCTTTCATTGCAGGAGCAACAAATGCGATCTCGTCGGAGGGCTGATCCTTGCGGCTGAGAAATTCCGCGCCGGGAAATACTTTTTCCGCCTGCGCTTCGGAGATCCCGCTCACACGGACATAGATCGGAACGATATCGTCCTTATAATCTGCTATGAAGCTGTTGTCGGGACTGTCCTCCCATGTCTGGGAAATAGACGTTCCTGACATTTTCGCCGCATCAACGATATCCGCAACGATGGCGCTTGCGGTAGGCAGCTTTCCTGCGCCGCGGCCGTAGAACATTACCTCGTCAACAGCGTCTCCATATACCATTATACCGTTGAAAACGTCAGAAATATGCGAAAGCTGATTGTTATTGCACACAAAAGCCGGACGCACCATAGGCAGGATCTTGCCGTCCTCGGTCTTTTTGACGGAGCCTATCAGTTTTATCTCTCCGCCCCAGTTTCTGGCATATTCAACGTCCTGAAGCGTCAGCTTTGTTATTCCCTCGCAATGTACCCACTCGGGGTAAACGTGCTTTCCGAAAGCAAGCGAAGCAAGGATACATATTTTTCTGCAAGCGTCGTGACCTTCAACATCGGCAGTAGGGTCATGCTCAGCATAGCCCAACTTCTGGGCAAGAGCAAGAGCGTCGTCGAAAGACATTGACTCATTTATCATTTTAGTCAGTATAAAATTCGTTGTTCCGTTAAGGATACCTGCAACAGCGGAAATATCATTCCCTGCAAGGCACTGATGCATAGGACGGATTATCGGTATCGCACCGCCTGTGGATGCTTCAAACAAAAAATTGCAGTTATGCTCAGCGGCAATTTTAAGCAGTTCCGCGCCTTTTTTCGCGACCAATTCCTTGTTTGAAGTAACTACGCTTTTGCCCTTTCCGAGCGCCTTTTTAGTATAATCATACGCGTCTCCTACGCCGCCCATTACTTCGGCAATGACGGTAACTTCATCATCATTAAGGATATCGTCAAAATTCTTTGTGAATTTATCCGCATAGGGGCTGTCAGGAAAATCCCTTATATCAAGGATATATTTTATATCCATATCCTTGCCGGACTTTTTACTGATCTTTTCTTTATTCTTATAGAACAGCTCCACCGTTCCTGAACCTACCACACCATAGCCTAAGACTGCAATTTTCGACATTTCAATAACTCCTTTTTGAAAGATAAGACACTTATTTTATTCCCCGGAAATAAACTTTACGTCCACGACGCCGTCCATAGACGAAAGGATATTTTTAAGTTCATATGCGCCCGAAGCGTCACCGAAAAGCCGGACGGTTATATTCACCGCCGCTGCACCGTCAATAGGCATATTCTGATTTACGGTGATAATGTTGGCACCCTGTTTGTGAAATTCGCTTAATATCGAAGAAAGCACGCCCGGCTCGTCTTTCAGCAGAGCATAATACGACACAAGTTTCTGCGTCAGTTTTTCTTCATAGGCAAATACACATTCCCGATATTTGTAAAATGCGCTTCTGGAAATACCTGCTTTTTTGCAGGCAGAAGCTGAACTTTTCTCTTCACCGCAGGCAAGCATACGCTTCACTTCAAGGACTTTCGGAAAAATATCCGGCAGAACATCGGTACTCACAACGACAAAAGACGAAGTATCCATATAAACCTCCACAGGTCAACGTCCATGTGATAAAAACAAGTGTATTCAGTATACATACAATGATAACATATTTTGCCCGTGTTTGTCAAGAGAATAAAAGTAAACAAATATAAAAAAGACTGTACAGACAACAGCCTATACAGTCTTGAAATTCTGAAATCAACCCTTTACAGAGCCCAGCGTTACACCGCCAATGATGTACTTGGACAGGAAGAGGTAAACAACAACTACCGGGAGGATAGAAATTGCAACCGCCATGTACTTAGCGCCGAAGTCAGCGATCTTATCGTTGTTGAGAACGGCAGCAACCATCATAGGCATTGTCCTCTGTTCCAGCTTGTTGGAAATGAGGATCATAGAAGGTGTATAGTAGTTGTTCCAGTTTGAAACGAAAGCGAATATCGCCTGAACCGCAAATGCAGGTTTAAGGATAGGAAGACCTATCTGCATGAATGTACGGAACTCGCCGCAGCCGTCGATACGAGCCGCTTCAACTATATCAAGCGGGAATACCGAGCGCATATACTGGAGCATGAAGAATACTACCTGAGGTGCCGCAATTGCAGGAATGATAAGAGGTATGTAGTTATCGTACAGTTTGATCTGTACCATGAACTGTAAGAAACCTGTTGATACTACCTGAACGGGAACCATCATTACCAGCAGTATAAATGTTGTAGCAAAGCCCTTGAGCTTGAAGTCATATACCGTAAGACCATAAGCCGTAAGTCCGGAGAAGAATACAGACAGGGCGCAGGCACAGATAGAAATGAAAAGGCTGTTTCTGAAACCTGTGAAAACCTTGAATGCTCTCAGGAACTCTGTGTTACCTTCCGTCTCGCTTGTAAGGGTCTTGATATTTCTTATAATGTTCGTACCGGGGATAAGTCTTGAAAATGCGTTGGAAGCACTTCCGGTGATATCAGCGGTAGATTTTGTAGCATTTACAAACAGCAGCCAGATAGGAAGAAGGCAAACTATTGTTATCAATATGCAGATTATAAGCTTTATAGTACCCTCGATCTTGAGCTTACGGGTATAATTGGCATTATAGTTGCCTGCTGCTCTGTTAGCATATTTATCCATATATCAATACCTCCCTATTAAAGCAGTCCGGCGTGCTTGGACTTCTTCTTGTTGCTCTTGGCAGCCGCTCTGTCGTCACTGCTGGTATTGAATCTGTAAACGAGCAGACCAAGAATACCGGTAATGAAGAACAGAAGAACAGATGCCGCAGCAGAATATCCATAGTTCGGATCGATAAGGTGGAAATGCTTATAAACGAATACCGCCGCAGTTTCGAGGTGAGTCTGGATAGCCGAAGCACCGGAGCCCTCGTGGAAGAGGTACGGGATATCGAACATCTGGAGACCACCGATCATTGATGTAATAAGAACATACAGGAAGATCGGCTTCAGAAGTGGGAGTGTTATCTTGAAAAATACCTGACCGCTGCTTGCGCCGTCGATAGATGCCGCTTCAAACAGCGACAGATCTATACCCATGATACCTGACATCAGCAGGATCATAGTATTACCGAACCACATCCATGTTTGTATGAACATTACTATAACTCTTGAAGAAGTTACCGTATTAACAAATTTGAAAGGTTCAGCAATAGTGCCCATATCAAGGAGCATTGCGTTTACAGCGCCGTATTTGCTGTTTCCGAAAAGAATAAGGAACAGTCCGCATACCGATGTAGCCGTAATAATGTTAGGCATGTACATTACGACCTTGAAGAAGCCTGTACCTTTTACCTTCACTCTTGAATCGGTGAACCACACCGCAAGGAGAAGGGAGAGAATGATCTGGGGAATAAAGTTACCTACCCAAAGGATAACGGTATTCTTGAGGGATCTTATAAACTCTTCATGGATGGCTTTTGCAGGACGCGAACCTCCAACGAGTATGTACTTAAAATTCTGTAAGCCTACAAAGGTGTCTGCATTGGCATTACCGTTGCCGAAGAAACTCAGTCTAAACGTATTTATCAGCGGATAGATCATGAAAAATACATAGACAATAAAAAAGGGCAGAATAAATAAGTAGCCGTACTTGGCATAACTAATTGATTTTCTGCCGTTGGGTCTGAGCGACTGCATAAAACACACCCTTTTCATCAAATTATCACATTTAAAGATATAATATACGCTTACGGGGAAATTTCCCCGTAAGCAGTACATCATTTGTTAAATATTAACTATTTTAACTGAATTAGTCCCAGTTAAGATCAGGATACTTAGTAGCAACGTCATCCTGGAATCCGTTAAGAGCGTCTTCCTTGGTTGCATACTCGCCGTCAACATACTTTGTTACAGCATTGTTGAAGGAATCCTTGATGGAGGAGTCATATGCTGTGATAAGACCGTCCATGTTGATACCGGCAGCAGCGTCGATAAGAACTGCGAACTGATCCTGACCGCCAAGGAGAGCGTTGGAGTTAGATCCAGCGTCAACGATAGCCTGCATAGCAGCCTTGTTGTTTACAAAGTCACCGCTCTTTTCAGCATACTTCTGCATTGTATCCTTATTTGTAGTGAAGAAGTTGATGAAGTCAGCAGCCATAGTCTTGTTATCGCACTTAGCGGAAGGAGCAAGCCAAGAACCGCCCCAGAAGTAGTTGGAAGGACCTACACAGATGTTGTACTTACCGTAGGTAGCTCCGCCTTCGCCGCCTTCAGCCTGCTCGAGCTGTGCACCCTTAGCAAGACACCATGTGGAGAAGAAGTAACCCATTGTAGAGTCGTCCTGACCTACTGCAAACCAAGCGTCGCTCCACTGTGTAACGCCTGTCTCATACTTGTTATCACGGAATGTCTTAGCAATGTCAAGGAAGTTCTCAGCATTGTCAAGAACGAGCTTGTTGTCCTTAACCCAAGGCTGTGTTCTGTTAGCCTGGTAAACCTGCCACATACCGCCGAGTGTAGCTGTCATAGCGGTCTTTCCGCCGGAAGCCTCGGAAACAGTCTTAGCAGCTTCCTGGAACTTATCCCAGTCGCCGATCTTTTCCTGCATCTGCTCAGGAGATGTTACGCCAAGATACTGCTCAGCAAGGTCTGTTCTGTAAACATAACCGCCGGCTGCAGCCTGCCATGAAGCACCTCTCAGGATACCGTTCTCATCTGTACCGATTGCAACGGTGTAAGGATAAGCTTCGCTGTAAGCGGAAGCGTCGATTCCGAGAGAAGAAAGGGGAACTGTGTACTGATCGTTCAGGTAGCCGAGGATCCAGTCAGCTTCGAGGATAAGGATATCAGCGTCCTCATCACCAGCGAGATACTGCTGATACTGCTCTCTTGCTTCACCGCCGGAAGTACCAACCTGTACCCATGTAACCTGATCAGCAGAATAGCCCTTTTCTTCGCAGAAGAGAGGGATCATGTTGTCGAGGTCAGCGCCTGTCCAGCAAAGGATTGTGAGCTTGTCGCCGTCATCAGCGAGCTCTACAGCAGCAGCTTCGTTAGCAGCAGCCTGCTCTTCAGCATTCATTGTTGTGGTTTCTTCAGCAGCACCGCTGTTGTCAGCAGCAGCTGTTGTGGCGTCTGCGCTAGCATCATCGGATGTGGTGTCATCACTGTTACAGCCGGCAAGCATGGTTCCAGCACATGCAAGAGCTGCGAGAAGAGCGATCTTCTTCTTAAAATTCTTCATTTGGTTTTCCTCCTTAAAATTACATTATATTATTAGGAATAATATAATACTTTGGTTTACTCACCGGCAAGGTTTTTTACCGATGAACCCTTTATAAGACAACCGCTTACCGTCACCACAGGCGGATCTGCGGGAATCTCCTTTTTTATCATGGAAATAAGCTGTACTGCGGCTTCAGCGCCGATTTTTCCGGTATCCTGCTGATATGTCGTGAGCCTTGGGTGCAGAAAATGCGAAAGCGTTATGCCGTCATATCCTGCTACCGAAATATCATCGGGAACGCTCATTCCCAGCTTTTCAAGCGCCGTCATTCCTCCGAGAGCGGCAAAATCGTCCGGCATGATTATGCAGGTCGGCGGATCGTCAAGCTCCGCAAGCCTTCTCGTAAGCGTTTCGGTCGTTTCGGGATCGTGGTACTTTCCCTGAACGATATATTTTTCATTTATATCTATATTCAGGCTCTTCAAGGTATTCCGGAAACTTTCAAGCCTTATGGAAGTTACCTTTGAAGTATCGCCGTAAATATATGCGATCTTTCTGTGACCCATTCTGCAAATGTATTCCGTCAGCGACTTCATGCCCTGTGCATTATCTGAAACCACCGCAGGACGTCCTTTGCTGACATAATCTATCGTGACCGCAGGAACGGAGCTGTTCAGCAGTTCAGCAACTCCCTCGTCTTCAAAGTCGTCAACGCAGGCTACCACAACGCCGTCCACTCCCCGGAAAATACAATGTTCGTAATAGGTCATAGTATTTCCGCTTATGTTCTGATTTATGAACGTTATATCATAACCGTTCGCCTCAGCCTCGTTCTTGAAGCCGTTCAGGACAGCGGCAAAATGGCTGTGTGTAAGTCCGCTGGAAGCGCGTTCCACAAACAGAACGCCAAGATTATAAGTGCGGTTGGTCTTAAGCGCCCTTGCCTGAGAATTGGGAAGATAACCCATTTTTTTAGCAGTTTCTCTTATAAGGGCTTTGGTAGAACCGCTCACATCGCGGTGATCGTTCAGCGCTTTGCTCACCGTTGCGATCGAAACTCCGCAGGCAGAGGCTATGTCTTTAATTGAAACCATGACGTACCCTCCGCATATGTATTACTCTGTGTGACGCGCAAGAAGGCGCAAATCACCTCTCAAACGTTTTCGTCACCTTGTTAATTAAATATACAACTATTTTGCAGTTATGTCAATGGTTTTTTTAAATTCCAAGTTAAAAATAGACTTTTTGCATAATTTTTGCTTCAAAAATTTAGACTTTTTGCCTAACAAAAAAGAACAAATAAAAATCAAAATCCGATGTTTTGAGCCGATTTATACGGCAAAAACAACAAATGACCTATATTTCGCAGAATTTTTTTGTATAAAAAGTCAACTATCCTCAGAAAATTACAAAATCAATCACAATCGCAACACAATTACGGCTTTTATATGATATGCGCATAAACCGCATTGATACTGCGGTCCGCCGGAAATTTACGATAAAATTATAACATAAAAGTCACAAAATGTCAACCGTTTTTATTGTATAAAATCAAAGGAACTCCGCAAAAGCAAATCTCTGCGGGAGTTCCTTTTTAAATTATCTTGCGTCAACAAAACCGACCTTGTGATAAGCCTTTGCAGCAACCCTTCCGCTTATGGAAAGAGCAGCCTTTGCGCCGTTCATATAACATTCTTTAAGATATGCCTTGTCAGCCATAAGGCGGGCAAATTCCTCACGGACGGGTTTAAGGTTGTCCGCAACAGCCTCACCTACGGCAAGTTTGAAATCTCCGTAGCCCTTGCCGTCAAATTCCCTTTCGATATCGGGGATATTCTTTCCGGTAACAGCAGAATAGATAGACATAAGGTTGCTTATGCCCGGCTTATCCTCGGAATATCTTACTATTGAATCGCTGTCTGTTACCGCTCTCTTGAACTTTCTGATGATAACGTCCGGCTCGTCAAGAATGAAAATGCAGGCATTGGGGTTTTCGTCCGATTTGGACATTTTCTTTGTAGGATCCTGCAAAGATGTGATCTTTGCGCCCACTTCCGGGATATACGCTTCGGGTATAGTAAAGAAATCGCCGTATTTGCCGTTAAAACGCTGTGCAATATTACGGGCAAGTTCAAGGTGCTGGCGCTGATCCTCCCCTATCGGAACGAGATCCGCATTGTAAGCAAGGATATCCGCCGCCATAAGCACGGGATATGTGAAAAGTCCTGCATTAATATCGTCCGGGTGCTTTGCAGATTTATCCTTGAACTGGGTCATTCTGGAAAGCTCGCCGAACTGCGTTGAGCAGGCAAGTATCCAGTTAAGCTCCGCATGAGTTCCGGCATGGCTCTGGATAAACACTATAGATCTTTTCGGATCAATTCCGCAGGCGATAAGCAGAGCATAGGATTCTATAGTCCTTTTGCGGAGCTGGGCAGGGTCCTGACGGACGGTTATTGCGTGCATATCAGCAACGGAATATATACAGTCAAATTCGTCCTGGAGCTTTCCCCAGCGGGAAACTGCGCCGATGTAATTGCCCAGCGTAAATGTTCCGGTAGGCTGTATGCTGCTTAAAATTATCTTCTTTCTTTCCTGTTCCGACATGGGTATCATTTCCTTTCTTTATATCAGTCAAACATTTCTCTGGACATTTTTCCGAGAATTTCGCAGCCTTTGACAAGCTGTTCATCGGTAGGAGTAGAGAAATTCAGTCTGAAACTGTTTATCGGGTCTGTCTCGTGCACCGTAAAGGCATTGCCCGGTACAACGGCTACCTTTGCTTCAACGGCTTTTTTGCAGAATCCGGTCATATCGCAGCCCTCCGGCAGCGTTGCCCATATGAACAGACCTCCCTGCGGACGGGTAACGGTTATCTTCTTTGAGAAATTCTTATCTATTTCCGAAAGCATAAGACCGCACTTTTTGCGGTAAATTTCCCTTATTTTTTCCAGATGAGCTTCAAAATCGTAATTGTTCATAAACTCGTCTGCGATCATCTGGGCAAGGATATTTGTATGAACGTCGGCGACCTGTTTGCAGACAACTATTTTCTGAACGATAGGCTTCGGCGCAGAAACAAATCCTACCCTTATTCCGGGAGCGAGGACCTTTGAAAAACTTCCGCAGTAGATAACTCTGCCGTCGGTATCGAGAGACTTTATAGACGGTATATGCTCTCCCTCGAAGCGAATCTCACCGTAGGGATTATCTTCCAGAATAACGACATTGTATTTTTGTGCAAGCTGATAAACGGTCTTTCTTCTTTCATATGACATACATTTGCCTGTAGGGTTCTGGAAATTCGGTATCAGATAGATGATTTTTGTATTCGGGTTGGCTTTGAGAGCAGCTTCGAGTTTTTCCGGATCAATGCCCTCATCGTCCATTTCAACGCCCACAAGGTTGACATTGTATGATTTGAAAGAATTTATGCTGCCGATAAACGACGGTGATTCACATATAAGTGTATCGCCCTCATTGAGGAATACCTTGCAGGAGAGCTCATTGCCCTGCTGACCGCCGGAAGTGATTATCACCTCATCAATATCAGGATCATAGGAGTTTTGAGAAGCAAGGCGCTTTTTCACCGTATCGCGGAGAGGGGTGTAACCTTCCGTAATGCTGTACTGTAAAGCTGCGATAGGGTTCTCGCTGAGTATCTTTGCAGTTATTTCGCTGACGGCTTTTACGGGGAATGCCTCGGGGGCGGGATTTCCGGCAGCAAAGGAAATAACGTCGGGAAACGCGGTAAATTTAAGTATTTCACGGATAGCAGAAGCCTGAAGTCCCGTGACCTTATTTGAGAAAGAATAATTCATACAAAAAACCTCCACACATTCAATAATGAACCATATATTTTATATTATAGCACATAATTTCCGTACAAGCAACATAAAATTTAGAAAAAGTTATCATTCAGTGTTGAGAGTTGAAAGTTAAGAGTTGAGATAAATGATAATTTAGCGGGGAAGCCCCCGCGGGCAATGTCACCCCCAAATTAAGTTTAAATAGTAAGCCGTTTGAACGTGTAGCCCCCTCAAGGGGGCGGGTATGTTGGGCGTTAAGCCTTAATATCTCAACTCTTAACACCAAATGATAATTTAGCGGAACAAAATAAAAAAACGATAGCTGGTCGAGCTGAGCCCAGCTCGCAGGGTCTAAGGGAAA
>CANQXX010000019.1 GCA_947627905.1 uncultured Clostridia bacterium | reverse complement strand
CACTAAAGTCTCCAATTAAGTTTTCCCCCTCTCCTTTTGGTTGTCTCCCCGATCTGCGAATAACTTTAGGCTTGAACTATTATCAAACAGCCATATAAATAAAAGTTAAATTATCATTTAAACACGCTTTGATGTGACATTGCCCGCAGGGGCTTCCCCGCTAAATTATCATTTATCTTAACTCTCAACTCTAAACTCTAAACACAAAATAAGCGGTCACAGGATATATCGCATATCCCATGACCGCTTGCGGATCATTATCTGTATCCGTCGGCGGAGATCATTCCGCCGCTTTCCTCGAAAGCCATGCATAAGCAATGTCCAGCGCCTCATAGAGACTGTTCTTTTCACTTTGCTTTTCAATGGCTTCGATCGGAGAAAGGTTTTCGTCCGTCGCCATTTTGTATATCTTTACCTTGCTTGCTACGTCCATATCCCCGACTTTGGTCTTTTCGGTGATCTGCATCCAAATCACATATTTGTCCGACATATTTCCGTAGTAAAGCTCATCGTTCTTTCTTACAAGAGGGTAACCCTTATATTTAAGAAAGCGGTTCTCGTTCTTTTCCGCCTTTTCGGCTGTCTTTTTTTCTGCCATTTCATATCCTCCTTTACAAAAGTTGTCTGCGGCAAATCAATGCAGCTTCCCTGAGCCGTGTGCTGCAATTACTGTTCAAAATAATTGTAGCACAAAAAATTCATAAAATCAAGTATCATTTTAGAAAAAACATTCATTTTTATTTCCGCAGACAATCATGATACGGGCAAAGCCCATGATCTGATATTAACATATATCCGGCGAAAAAAATGTCATTCCGGGAACGTTGCCGTTACCAGTTTATAACAATATCCTCGCCGCTGCGGTAAAGATCTATGTTTTCTATAAGTCTGTCAACGTATGCCGTCGCGCAGGTATAGGCTGCTTCGCCGTTCAGCCTTACAAGGCTCTTGCGGTTCTCCTGCGGGATAAACTCGATCACGTCGCCGCCGTTTTTCGTATTGATCTCAATTGTCAATACAGGCTCGGCGTCCGTTTCCTCAAAGCAGAAATCATCGCTGGGAGCACGCAGTATGAACTGATAGAAGCTCTTGAACTTATCCTTGTCAACAACATTGCCGTCAAGTTTTACTTCAAAGTCCTTGTCGGAGCTTCCGGTCATTGTAAAGCTCATATCTATGTTTTCGCCCTTTATGTTCATTGATTCAAGGTCAAACACATAGTTTCCGGTAAACATGGTAGTAACTATCCGTATCGGCTCAAAAGTAAGCCACGGCAGACTGGCTTCATCTATTACATATATGACATTTATGCCGTCGGCGATAACATATCTGCCGAGCTTGCTGCCGTCCTCGTCATAGCATACGTCGCCGATGTAGAAATTCAGCGTATCTCCGCCGTTTATTTCGGTCTTTACTATCGCTTCCGGATCGGCAAGACCGCATTTTACAGCGTCCTCCTCAGTAGGATTGAGTATGCCGAGATCCGTTGCCGTAAATCCGAATATTCCGCTTGTGATCTCCGAAGATGTTTCCGGATTAAGATCCCTGAACGCCGGAGAAGTCATTACATACTGCGTTGAATTTCCGGTCATTATGCTTTCGTCCTCCTGACGGACATCATATTCTATAACGACATCATAATCAAGGTCCTTACGGGAGATCGTCATTTTATTTATACGGGTATAGTCTGTGGTGTCGTTTTCATCGGCAGCCGTCTTTGCCTGATATATGACCTTATTTACAAGGTCGTATTTGTCATTGAGGAAATACTGCATATCCGACTTTCTTGCAGTATATACGGTATCGTCGCCCTCAAGCATGAAGTAGCGGTTTATGCCGTCCGGGACTTCATTGCCCAGAATGAGAGTGTTCGTTGTTCCCGAACTGTCCGTGAACACCGTTGTTACCTTTGCAGAGGGAGCGTCCAGACCGTAGATAGATATATCCTCCGGAGCTTTAACTACCGTTTTCTGTGCGGTAAGCGTAGCCGCGTTCTCTATAACGTTGCCGAGGGACTCGCTGCTTATAGGCAGACCTGATACTCCTTCAATAGCCCACTTGATGTCGTCGCCCTCTCCGACGCGCTGTATCCTGTATGTGCCGTGCTCATTCTCAATGGTTATCTCCGAAATATCGCTCGGGTTCTTGTCATACATAAGATGCGAAGTCTCTTCGTCTCCCGTATCGGTTTCCTCCTCTTTTTCAGGAGCCGTAAGAAGAAGTACAACCGCTGCTCCTCCGAGAACAAGCACCGCTATAAGACAGATAATAATGATCCTGATATTCTTTTTCATTACTTATGTCTCCTTCTGAGCCATACGGTAATACCGGCGGCAGCGACCAGCAGCGGCAGTACGAACATGAATACTATCCTGAGAGATGTGACCTGTGCAGCGCTGGTCTCGTAAGTTTCACTGGTAAGATCCTTTGCAACGATGTTCAATCCGTTTTCCTTGCCTGACATCTTATTTACTATTGAAACAAAATAATCTCCGTTGTTGTAGTATGTCTGGCTCGTAAGTCCTGAATTGAGTATATCGTCGCTGCCTATTACAAGGATATTTGAAAGCACCTGCTTTGTGTCGATAAAAGTATATTTGCTCGTCATTGCCATTATAGGAACGGATTTTTCCTCTATAGGCGGTTCTTCGCCGGTCGAATAGTATTCCTCGATCATATCGTTTGTCATTACAAATCCCGTTTCGGAAGTTGCAAGAAGCAGATCGGTAGTAACATTGCCGGAATAATCATACATTATCTCTATCGGGCGGGAATTATATGCCGCTATAGGATTGCTGATTACCTCCGCAGGGATACCTCCGGTATAGTCGTTTTCCTCAAGATATGCCATTATTGCATATGCGCTTGTTTCCGAAGCGATATTCTGCCTGTTGTTCTCACCTACAAGACCGTCTCCGACCCTGATGCCCCATTCCTCAAGGAACGCGTCTATATTCGGAGTATCATTCTGGGAATAGCTTGCGGTGTAGATCATATTCTTGCCGTAATTTCCGCCGTTTTCCATAAAGTTATATATCCTGTCGATAAGATCTTCGGAAAAATCGTTCAGCGGAGCGTTTATAACCAGCATATCGGCGTCTTCCGGAATATCCTCTGTGTTGGGGTCTATGGTCACGGTCTCAAAGCCGTTGCTTGCAAGCATATCCATGATATTATCGCCGTTTGCGCTTTGTGTTACCACGTCCAGATATACAGCTTTTTTCGGGTTTGGATCGGTAACATACATCAGCGCGGAGGTCAGCGTCTGTTCCGCCTTTGAAGAAACTATCTGCTGGCTCATTGTGTAATAGTTTATGTCCATATTGAACAGGTCGTTTACCGAAAGTACCCTTATTTTGTGGGAATTGTTGTTGAAAACTATAACGCTGTAATCGGAAATGCTTCCGTCGTAATACTGCTTGTATTTTTCAACATAGGTAGGATCGACGGTCATATCCACAAAATTAACGTCTATCCTGTCGGAATTGTATTCATACTTTTTCAGCACTTCATATGCCTGACGGTAGTAAATGCTTTCGGAAGTTTCAAAAGCAAGCTCATCAACGGTCGTGCATATCTCAACATCTTCGTTGAGCGAAGCTATATAATTCTTTGTTTCGTCGCTTATCTCAAAATCTCCTCCCGGAGTAAGGTCAAAGCTCATGTTGTATCTGTCGCTGAGAGCGTATATTATAACATTCAGCAGAACTACCAGCGCGATCACAACAACGGTTATCACCGTTGCCGCAGCGCCGTATTTAAGTTTTTTTGTATTCATCTTCATTTCAATTACCTCCCATCAGGACCAGCGGCGCTTTTCAAGAACGCGCACCGTCAGGAAATTGAAAACGAATATTGCGCTTATGAAGAACACAAGGCTCGGAACATTGAGTATGCCCGTTGTAAATTCATAGTATCTGGTATAAAAGCCCAGAGCCGCCATAATATTTTTCAGCCACTCTATCGGAACAAGTCCTGCCAGCATATCTATAAGGTAGAACGCCATTATGATTATAAAGCTGAGGATAGCCGCGACTACCTGATTTTCCGTCATTGCCGAAACGAAAATGCCTATCGCGATGAACGCCGAACCCATGAGCAGCAGCGCTATGAACGTTCCTATTACCGTCGCCCATGCCACTGAACCGGCAAGAGCCACAAGAGTTATAACGTAAAATACATATATCGCCATAGCGCAAAGGAAGATACATACCGCCGCAAAGAATTTTCCCATAACTATAGAGAAAAGATTTACCGGCGCAGTCAGCAGACACTGATCTGTGCGCTGGCGCTTTTCCTCGGTGAAAAGTCTCATGGTAAGCAGCGGGAGCAGTATCATCATTATCGTGAACGCGCTCGTGAACACCGTGGACATATCGGTAGTACCGTACATTATATTGTAATTTACAAAGAATGTAGAGGTATATATATAGAATACCGCTATGAAAATATAAGCTATAGGCGAGGTGAAATAAGCCTTCAGCTCGCGTCTGAATATTGCGCCCATTATTCCTCATCCTCCTTTTGTTCCTCACTGCCGGCTTCGTCGGGAACGGCTTCTCCGGCTTCGTCCGAATTTTCGTCCTGAGCTTTGGCTTCTTCTTCATTTTCGGGAGCGCCCGCTGCGTCCTGCTCGAATTTTTCCGTTTTTTCCTCAGCGGACTGTTTTGTTTTGATAACAACGTTGTCGCCCATTGTGATCTTTAAGAAGATATCCTCAAGGGTCATTTCAGTGGATCTCAGCCCCAGCATTACCCAGCTGCGGGAAACTACCCTCTTGAAAAGCTCACGGCGGATATCCGCGTCCTCTTTTGTTTCGATCTCGTAATCATATATCCCCGGTTCGCGCTCCATGTCGGCAATTACGGATATTACGCCGGAAATGTTCTTTATGGTCTTGAGTATCTCCTCACGGGGACCGTCAATGCGCGCGATAAGCCTGTGATCGGTGCTGATGTTCTTTGTAAGGTTCTCGGTGGTATCGTCGGCAGCGATCTTTCCGCCGTTGATAATGATGACCCTGTCGCATACCGCCTGTATTTCCGAAAGTATATGTGAGGAAAGTATAACGGTGTGCTTCTTGCCGAGCTTTTTGATAAGAGTTCTTATCTCGATTATCTGCTTCGGGTCAAGACCGACCGTAGGCTCGTCCAGAATAAGTATAGGCGGATTTCCTATAAGAGCCTGCGCAAGACCGACTCTCTGCTTGTATCCCTTTGAAAGATTCCTGATAATGCGGTCATAAACGTCCTTTATCATTACCAGACTGCAAACGTCCTCAAGATGAGCCTTGCGGGGGAGCTTGCATTTTTTCAGGTCATAGATGAAATTCAGATAATCCTTTACCGTCATATCAAGGTAAAGCGGAGGTATCTCCGGCAGATAACCGATATTCTTTTTTGCCTCTATAGGATCATCGAGGATATCAATGCCGTTTATGAGCGCATTTCCCGATGTAGAGGAAATATAGCCCGTCAGCATATTCATGGTAGTGGATTTTCCCGCGCCGTTAGGACCAAGGAAGCCTAATATCTCTCCGTCGTTCACGGTGAAAGAAAGATCGTCAACAGCTTTTTTCGCGCCGTACTGTTTTGTAAGGTTGCGAACTTCGATCATTTGGCAACAGCCGCCTTTCATATATTTTATATATTTGGTGAAATTGTCCGTATTATTTCCGGTAACAATTTTATCAGCTTATTGTGTTTATTTTGTGACAAAGCGTTAAAATATGTTTACACATCAGGATAATTTCTCTATGGCTTTCTTTATTCTGGAAATGCTTTCGCTCTTTCCGAGGATAGCCGCAAGCTCGATACCTCCTCCGGGAGTAAGCGCTTTTCCCGAAAGAGCCGCGCGCATCGGCAGCAGCATCCAGCCGTTCTTTACGCCCTGCTTTTCGATCTCCGCAAAAACATCTTCATGGAGCTTTTCTTCGCTCCATTCGCTTACGGGAATGTTTTCCAGCACCGGAAGCACCGACGTCAGCGCGGAAAGCGACGTTTCCGGAGTAGTTTTCATCTTCTTGTTGAAGAACAGTTCGTTGTCATATTCCGGCAGCTCGTCTATAAAATCTACCTTTTCCGGAATTTCCGTCAGAAGCTCTGTTCTCGGCTGCAATACCTTTACAAGCTCGTCAATGTTGATATCTTCGCGCTTGCAGGTCTGTCTTATATATGGGAGCGCGGCGGCTTTGAACTCTTCCGGGGAAATTTTTCTCAGCCACTCGCCGTTTATGGCTTTCATCTTTACCGGGTCGAATATTGCCGGCGACTTGGAAAGCCCGTTTATATCAAATTCATTTATAAGCTCGTCCAGTGTGAATATCTCGTTTTCACACTTGGGCGCCCAGCCAAGGAGCGCTATATAATTAAGTATGGCGGGAATGTAGTAGCCCTTTTCCACAAAATCCCCGAAATATGCGTCTCCGTCGCGCTTGGAAAGCTTGTGATTAGCGTCGCGCATTATTCTTTCAACATGGATATATGTGGGTATCTCCCAGCCGAAAGCCTCATAAAGCAGGTTGTATTTCGGCGTTGAAGAAAGGTACTCATTGCCCCTGATAACATGGGTTATCCCCATAAGATGATCGTCAACAACATTTGCAAAATTGTATGTTGGCATTCCGTCCGCTTTAAGAAGTATCTGATCGTCAAGATCCGCATTCGGAACGGTGATATCTCCGTAAAGCTCGTCGTGGAAGGTGGTCGTGCCGTCAAGAGGGACTTTCTGGCGGATAACGTAAGGTGTTCCTGCCGCAAGGAGCTTTTCCACTTCTTCTTTCGGGAGATCGCGGCAGTGGCGGTCGTAAGTTGGAGTAATACCCTTTGCCTGCTGTTCCGCATGGACCTGCTCCATGCGCTCCTTTGTGCAGAAGCAGTAATATGCGTGTCCGGTCTCTACGAGCTTTTCGGCATATTCCTTGAATATCCCCATGCGCTCCGACTGGATATACGGACCCACCGGTCCTCCTATGTCCGGACCTTCGTCCCATTCCAGACCGCAGGCTCTGAGAGTGTTATAGATAACGTCCACAGCGCCCTCAACATAACGCTCCTGATCGGTGTCCTCAATGCGGAGAATGAATTTGCCGCCGTATTTTTTTGCAATGATATAGGTATACAAAGCCGTGCGCAGGTTGCCTATGTGCATAAATCCGGTAGGACTTGGCGCAAACCTTGTTCTTATATTTTCCGTTTTCATAATATCCTTCTTTCTGAATTTATTTATCGGCTTCCGGAAGATGCTGTATCCAGTATGGCACGCGCCGCTTCGGTGTCCTTTGCTATGCGGGCTTTAAGCTCTTCAACACCGGAAAATTTCATTTCCGGACGTACAAAATCCACCAGTGAGACCTTTACCGTTTCGCCGTAAAGATCTCCGCCGGGGAAATCCATTATGTAGGTCTCCGCAAGAGGAGCGTCGCTCCCTACGGTAGGCTTTATACCCACATTAGTCACGCTGCCGTAGACCCGTCCTTTTATCTCCGTTTCCGAAGCGTAAACGCCGAATTTTGGCTTTATCTGACATTTTGGTATATACTGGTTTATTGTCGGGAAATTCATAGTCCGTCCGAGATGCTTCCCGTAAGCTACCGGAAGCCTGAATGCAAATCCCGAACCAAGCAGCCTGTTTGCTTTTTTTATCTCTCCGGCTTTTATAAGCTCTCTTATTTCGGTAGAGGATATCTTCCTGCCGTCCTCCGAAAGCTCCGGAACGGTTATAAGCCCTATCCCGCGCTTTCTGCACATCTTGTCAAGCTCTGCCGCTCCGCAGCAGGCGTTCCTGCCAAACCTGAAATCCTCGCCGCATACCGCAAATTTTGCCGACAGCTTATCGCAAAGCACCAGATCGACAAAATCCTCTCCCGAAAGATCCTTGAAGTTCATAAAATCCGGAGAATATATATATTTTACTCCCAATCTGCTTATAAGATCAAATTTTGTCTCGCGTGAAAAAATATATTCAACTCCGCTCGCCCCTTTGGACGTAACGGTAGCCGTATCAAAAGTAAATACCGCCGGTTCTGTTCCGGAAACGTTCTTTGCCGCTTCTACGGCTCGTCCTATCACTGCCCTGTGTCCGTGATGAACGCCGTCAAAAAGACCCAATGCAACAGCTGTGCTTCCCTTGGGCACATTGTTTGTTCCGGTCAGATCTGTCACAGATTATCACTTCTTTTCATTCCAGATAAAAAATTTTTTCGGCTCTGAGAACGCCGTTTTTCCGGTCGGGAACTGCCGTTCCTATAAAACCGTTCTCTCCGCATACCCTTATCCGCGGAGCGGACTTATCAAAGTCCAGCCTGTCAAGATCGAGCTTAACGCCGTTCCGGTACATTCTTTCCTGAGCGCCTTTCAGCCTGAGTATGG
Organism: uncultured Clostridia bacterium; assembly: GCA_947627905.1. Classification (GTDB taxonomy): domain Bacteria; phylum Bacillota; class Clostridia; order Oscillospirales; family Ruminococcaceae; genus RGIG8773. The sequence goes on along the minus strand of CANQXX010000019.1, from coordinate 31,719 downwards.
GACATTCCGCAAAAACGCTTTCTATCGGTTTTATCACACCGGAAAGATCACCGCTGTCAGCCGTCTCCTGCAATTCATCTATAGTGATGCAATCCACAAGAGTAAAGCCGCACGCTGCCGTTCTCACAAGGGAGGTCATTATCCCTCCGCAGCCGAGAGCCTCGCCGATGTCGTTTATAAGCGTGCGGATATATGTTCCTTTTGAGCAGGAAACGGATATTTCCCCCGTTCCGGAATTTTCGTCATATCCGGTCATCTCAAGGGAATATATCTCCGCTTCTCTCGGTTCCCGTTCTATTTCAATGCCTTTTCTGGCAAGCTCGTAAAGCCGTTTTCCGTTCACCGATACAGCCGAATACATAGGCGGTATCTGCATTATCTTTCCCCGGAAATTTTCTATTGCTCCGAGCAGCTTTTCCTTTCCGATACCCGTAAAATTTTCCGTTTCAACGACATTTCCCGTTGAATCCTGCGTATCGGAACGCGCTCCGAGACGAAAGCCGGCAATATAGCTCTTGTCCGTGTCCGGCAGTATATCACAGGCTTTTGCGGCTCTTCCCGCAAAGACCGGCAGCACGCCCGACGCCATCGGATCGAGAGTTCCGCTGTGCCCGAGACGTCTGGTTTTAAGTATCCCGCGGAGCTTTGCTATAACATCAAAGCTGGTAAATCCCACAGGCTTGTTTATGCAGAATATCCCGCAAAGCTCGTCATTGCCGCTCATGCCAGCCATAGATCTATACCCATAGTCGGAGCTATCGCTGTAAGAAGCTGCATTTTTACATCGTCAAGTTCACCCTCGACCGTGCAGCCTGCCGCCTTGATATGTCCTCCGCCGCCGAATTTTGCGCATATTGCAGATACGTCTATATCCGACGCAGAGCGCATTGATATCTTGAACTTCCCGCCGTCCTTTTCCTTTATAAGAACGCCTATCTGCACTCCCTCCGGCTGAACGGTCATACCTGCGGTACCCTCAAATTCGTCCTGAGTAAAGCCCTTTGTTTTCATATCTTCAAGAGTTACAACGGTAATGGTGCATTTATCGTCAAGGTAGTATTCCATATTTGAAAGGATATGCTGCTCCGCCGCAAGTCTCTCCTTGCTTTTCCTGTCGAACATATCACGGTTGATCCGTTCGGCGTCTATCCCGCATTCCATCAGCTTTGCCGCTATTATGTGCGAAAGAACGGTGGTATTTGCATATCTGAAGCAGCCCGTATCGGTAGCAATGCCCGTATAAAGACATTCCGCCGTAAGCCTGTCGGGAACTATGCCCATTTCGGACAGCACCCTGTACAGCACCTCACAAGCCGCAGAAGCGTCCGGATAAACGAGCAGATTTTTTGCATATCCCGTGTTTGAAACATGGTGATCTATGCAAAGCTCCACATATCCCTTATATCCGGCAAGAGGCGTGCCGAGCAGCTTTTCATCGGCAACGTCCACAGCCACCACAGTATCCGGTGAAAATTTCTGCGGCTCGTAGTTTTCGTACATAAAACCGTATCTTTTAGGAAATTCATCGGAACAAAGCACATTTGCGTTTTTGCCCTTGCTTCTCAATGCGTAGCAAAGGGCAAAGCCTGCGCCCATTGTATCCCCGTCGGGATTTACATGCGTGAGGATATAGTAATTGTCATGTGTTTCAAGAAATTCAGCCGTTTCTTTAAGATTTATACGCATTTTTTAATATCATGTCTCCTTTTCAGCATTATCGGCTCCTATTTTCTTCAGCATTTCGGAAATCTCAGCCGAGTGTTCTATTGAATCATCTGCGATGAATTTCAGCTCAGGGCACTTTTTCAGGTGCATAACGTTTGAAATGCGCTTTCTTATCATTCCGGACGCGCTTTCAAGACCTTTAACGGCGTCCCTTGCCGCCTCTTCGCCCTCAATGCAGGAAATATATACCTTACAATGGGAATTATCCCCCGAAAGCTCCGTTCTTACCACCGAAATGAGCTTGCCCATTACTCTCGGGTCCTTTATCTCCTCTCTTATAAGACCGGAAATTTCCCGCTTTATATCTTCGGACAACCGTCCATTCTTAAAATTTGGCATTTTTATTCCTTTCAGATCGTTATTCCTAAACATTTTAAGGAAATCAGCTTAAACTTTGCCGCCCCCCCCTTGAGGGGGCTGAACTTATATAGATCGCCTCGCCACACTCATTTTGGGGGTGACAAGGGTGCAGGCTCAGCCTGCTATTCAGGACGGTATTCCTCCATAACATATGCTTCAAAGATATCGCCGACATGTATATCATTGAATTTTTCAAGAGTGATACCGCACTCATAGCCTTCCGCAACTTCTTTCACATCGTCCTTGAAACGTTTCAGGCTGGACAGCTTGTCGTCCGCGATTATTATACCCTCGCGCACAACTCTTATATCGCAGTTCCTTGTTATCTTTCCGTTCAGAACATAAGAGCCTGATACCGTTCCCACGTTGGATATCTTGTATACCTGACGGACTTCCACACGTCCCAGTCCGACTTCACGGAACTTGGGAGCAAGCATACCTTTCATTGCGGTGGTGATCTCTTCTATAGCGTCATAGATAATTCTGTAAAGGCGGATATCCACACCGTCTCTTTCGGCATTGTCAGCCGCTACCGGATCCGGACGTACATTAAATCCTACGATTATGGCATTTGAAGCGTTCGCAAGCATTACATCGCCCTCGGAGACCGCTCCTACCGCGCCGTGGATAACTTTTACCCTTACTTCGTCATTTGAAAGTTTTTCAAGCGACTGCTTTACTGCTTCCACCGAACCCTGAACGTCCGCCTTGACGATGATAGGAAGTTCCTTTATCTCGCCCTGCTCTATCTGGCTGAACAGATTGTCGAGCGTGACTTTCTGATACTGGCTGAACTGTTCCTGCTTAGCCTCGTGCTTACGCTGATCGACCAGTTCTCTTGCCAGTCTTTCATCTTCAACTGCATTGAACGTATCGCCTGCTGACGGTACTTCCGCAAGACCTGTTATCTCTACCGGATAAGACGGTCCTGCTTCCTTTACGACCTTGCCCTTATCGTTGGTCATTACCCTTACTCGTCCAACGGCAGTTCCGGCAATGATTATATCTCCGGTATGGAGAGTACCGTTCTGAACAAGGAGCGTTGCTATAGGACCTCTGCCCTTGTCAAGACGCGCTTCAATTACCGTACCCTTTGCAAGGCGGTTGGGATTTGCTTTAAGTTCCGCAACTTCCGCAACAAGAAGGATATTTTCAAGCAGATCGTCTATGCCCTCTCCTGTCTTTGCCGAAACGGGAACGCATATAACGTCGCCGCCCCATTCCTCGGCAACAAGGTCATATTCCGTGAGCTGCTGCTTTATCATATCAGGGTTTGCGCCTTCTTTATCCATTTTGTTTATTGCAACGATTATCGAGACCCCTGCCGCTTTTGCATGGTTGATAGCTTCTACCGTCTGGGGCATTATTCCGTCGTCCGCCGCAACAACAAGGATAGCTATATCCGTTACCGACGCTCCGCGCGCTCTCATTGAAGTGAACGCTTCATGTCCCGGAGTATCGAGGAAAGTTATCTCCTTGCCCTTGCAGGTAACTCTGTAAGCGCCGATATGCTGTGTAATGCCGCCTGCTTCGGTAGAGGTAACGTTTGAATTTCTTATCCTGTCAAGAAGAGACGTCTTTCCGTGGTCAACGTGACCCATTACAACAACTATCGGAGCACGCTCAACGCCCTCGCCGTCGTCGTCGGAATCATCTATAAGGCGTTCCTCAATGGTAACTATGACTTCTTTTTCTACCTTTGCGCCGAGCTCCTCAGCAACGAGAGAAGCCGTATCAAAGTCGATGACCTGATTTATGGTACACATTTCGCCGAGCTGCATAAGTTTTTTGATAACTTCCGTAGCCGTAACTTTCAGCCTTGCGGCAAGCTCGGATACAACTATCTCATCGGGGATAAGGACTTTTAGCTGCTGCTTTCTTGCTCTTTCCAGTTCAAGACGGCGCAGCTTTTCGGTCTCGGTCTCTTTCTTGGTTGAATACTGCTGATTTTTTCTCTGCTGTGACTTCTGGGTCAGCTTCTGCTTCTTTGAAAAGTTATCTTTCTTGCGGTTTTCTCTTCCGGAAGCGTTAGCCATGTTGTCATACTTTTCGTTGTATTTATCCATTTCAACATAGGAGCCTCTGGTGTCAACGGTGTGTATCTTCTGGTCTACCACCGCAGCGGCGTCGCCGAACCTTACGTCCAGCTTCTTCTTGTTGGACTGCTGCTCGGACGGTCTGTTCTGGTGCTTCTGCTCCTTGTTTTTCTTCTGCTCGCTGTTTTTCAGAGCCTGAGCGGCATTGAAGCGTTCGTTCCTGTTCTGGTTCTGCACTATCAGCTTCGGCAGAGGCTTGTTTGCCGCCTTTGCCGGCTTTTCTGGCTTCTTCTTTCCGTGACCGGCAGGGGCGTCTCCGGCAGCTTTCTCCGCCGCAGGCTTTTCGGCAGCGGGAGCGTCTTTTTTCTTTCCAGATCTTCCGGAAGCCTTTTCTTCCTTTGCTGTTCCTTCGTCCTTTTCGGCAGCCGCTTTGGACGGTTTTTTAGCCGCCTTCGGCTTTTCCTCTTTTGCAGGCTTTTCGTTCCTTGTGCTGAAATATTCATCAAAGGACTCTACATTATTATTCTGCGAAAAATATTCAAGAATATAATTCACTTCTCCGCTTTCAAGAGAACCGGCAGGCTTTTTTGCCGCCCCCAGCTTCTCATTTACCAGATCGGCAAGCTCCTGACCTGTGACCCCAAGATCCTTTGCCATTTCGTTTATTTTAAGCTTTGGCTGTTTTGCTGTACTCATAGGCTGTATACCCTCCATTTATTGATATATCATTCATCTGCTGCGGAATTATCGAGCAATTCAAGCGCTTTTGCCGCAAATCCTTCGCCGCACACGGTAAATATCCCCGCTTTTTTTCCGAAGCATCTGCCTGCTTCGTCAAGCGTTATGTCCGATCTTACCGCCGGAACTCCGCTCTTTGCCGCAAAGAACCGCACTTCCTTTTCCGTTTTAGGGGAAATATCCGCCGCCGTTATCACCGCGCCGGCTTTTCCCGATGCAAGAGCTTCTTTCATAGGATCAAATCCAAGCTCCAGCTGCCCTGCCTTGCGGCATATGGTAAGAAGATCAACCACTCTGCTCATCGGCTGTCAGCTCCTTTTCCATAGCGTCGCAGACCTCGTCGGATATATTGCAGGAAAAGGCTTTTTCAAACCGTTTTGCCTTTCTCGCCTTGCGGAAGCACTCGGTATCGCGGCAGATATAAGCGCCTCTGCCGGACTTCTTTCCGGTAAGGTCGAGCGATATCTCTCCCTCCGGAGACCTTACCACGCGGATAAGCTCCTTTTTGGGCTTCATTTCACCGCAGCCGAGACACATTCTCATGGGTATCTTTCTGACCTGCGCCATATTCCCACTTCCTTACTCTACGGGGTTTTCGGGCTTGATGTCTATCCGGTAACCCGTAAGCCTTGCGGCAAGTTTGGCATTCTGACCCTTGTTTCCTATCGCAAGAGAGAGCTGATCGTTCGGCACCGTTACCGTGCAGCTTTTCTGCTCTCCGTCCTCTATCTGAACGCTCAGCACTTCCGCCGGGGCAAGCGCATGGGCGATATATACCGCAGGATCTTCATCATAAACTATGATATCAATCTTTTCGCCTTTAAGCTCGTTGACTATGTTGCCTATACGGCTGTGCTTAGGACCTATGCAGGCTCCCACGGGATCGACGTTCTTATCCTTTGACCAAACCGCTATCTTGGTTCTTGAACCTGCTTCACGGGAGATAGATTTTACTTCTACCGTTCCGTCGTAAATTTCCGGTATCTCAAGCTCAAAAAGACGCTTTACAAGGTCCTTGTGTGTTCTTGAGACCTTTACCATGGGCTTTCTGTCCGGATTGATTATATCCGAGATATAGAGCTTTACAACATCGCCCTCCCTGAGCTTTTCGCCGGGGATCTGTTCATTCTTATATAAGTATACTTCGTTCTTGTCTATCATAAGAGTAGCATTGCCGCTTTCCGGCTCTACCCTCTGCACCGTAGCGGAAACGGCTTCATGCACTTTATCGCTGAAACGGTTGATATACTGTTCTCTTTCAAAGCTCTTTATTTCGGTGCGGATAGCCTGCTTTGCGTTCTGGGCTGCAACGCGTCCGAATTTTGCGGTAGACAGCTTATACTCTATCACGTCGCCGTCCTGAACGGGCTGACCGGTATACGCTCTTGCTTCGTCTATCGCTATCTCGCTCATATCCACCGGCAGCATATCTACTACCGTTCTCATAAGTATAACGTCGAACACCTCGTTTTCCGGGTCTATATCCACCCTGTAATCCTCACAGTCGGGATATTCTTTCTTGACCGCTCTTGCAATGCCCTGCTTTATCTTTTCCACCAGCAGATCCATAGGTATGCTGTTTTCCTCCGAAAGAAGCCTGAGTGCTTCAAAAAATTCCTTGTTCATTTTTATAAATTCCTCCTAAAGTCAAAATATATGATACTTAACGGATATTCCGCATAATATAAAAAATTTATTCCCCGATGCCGTCATCTTCTCCGAAAAGTTCGTCGGTATCGTCATCATAAAGGCGGATAAACGCCGTGTCCGAAAGTTTTATATCCTTGTCTCCCTCCTCGGTCACTACCGAGACTACTCCGTCGCTGAAGCCTTTAAGGATCGCTATAAATTCTTTCTTTCCGTCCGTTTCGCGTATATACCGTATTCGCACAGGACATTCAAGAAATTCCTCGAAATGTTCTTTCTTTTTAAGTTCCCGTCCCAGTCCCGGAGAACCCACTTCAAGCATATAATTCTGCTCGATCGGATCGGCTTCGTCCAAAGCCTTTGACAGCGGACGTGTCATCGCCTCGCAGTCGTCCATGCTCAGCCCGCCGTCCTTGTCGATAAGCACCCGCAGATACCACATAGCGCCCTCTTTTTCAAAAACAACGTCCCAGATCTTCAGCCCCAGACTGTCGGCGATAGGCTTTGCCAGTTCATAGACTGCCGAAACGGTATTTCCTCCTTTAGCCATTTTATCTATCCTTTCATTTATCATTAAGCATTTGCAGAAATTCATTTGGAAGTATAGCCGGTACTTCGCTGTTCCGGAAATCTTTTAAATTTCTTGTAACGATATAATCGGCAGAAAAATCCTTTGCACATTCCATTTGCAGACAATCTTCAATATCATCAAATTTATCATTTGCAAGCGCAGAAATAAGCTTTTTGCTGTCAATGCCGATCACAGCAATTATTTTACACAGGTCTTTTAAAGTGTTTCTTCGCGCTTCTGCTGATAATTCTTTGCGAAGTATATAAAAAGCGTTCGTTACAGAATGTGCCGCTATACAGCCATCAATTCTTCTTTCGGCACAAGCAGCCATTATTTCGGCAGCATTTTGGTAATGATCCGGTCTTGCGGCATAAAAATCTATAAGGATATTTGTGTCGATCAATATTCTCATTTACCGTATTTCTCCTCCCTGTATTCAGCCAGTTCTTCCTTTTCATCAAGATCCGGAATATATCTGCACACACTTTTCATTCTTTCAAATGCAGCTTTGCGTTCTGCCATATCGTCATTTTCAGTACTGTATATACCGCCGAAAAGCGCAATAAAGCCCTTTAGCTGTTCTTCGGTAAGTTGGTTGAAGATATTGTAAGCCATATCCTTTGTACTCATATGCACTATCCTTTCACACAACACAAAAGACCGGAGCGTTCCGGTCTTTTGTTACAATATTATGATGATAATAGTATTATACCACACCTTTTTTGAAATTGCAAGCAATTTTTTGAAATTTCTCAAAAAATTTCCTTTATCTGCTTTCAGCAAGATATGTTGACACTCTGTTCTGGATTATTTCCGCAGTTTCTTCGGCAGACCTGCCCCCTGCAAAGAACGCTCCTGCCTCTTCCGAAACTATCGCGTCAATGTTCGGATCGTAAGCTGCCGCCTTGTTTGCAGATGTAATTATATCCATGATACGGGCGTTGTCCTTCTCGGTATTTGCGCCTATTTCATAGGAATTTCCGCCTATGCTCATTGAAACAACGGAATTTGAATTTAAAAAACATTCCGCCTGTTTTTCAAGAGAGGATACCCTTACGGGAAAACTGTACGAATGTACATCCGCAAAACTGTCCTGATATTCTTCGGAATAGAATGTTTTTACAAATTCCCACGCTCCCTGCGGTTCTTTTGCTCCGGAAGTTATTGCAAATATTTCGGAAGCGTCTATCACCAGACCTCCTCCCGACAGCGGAAAACCTTTTGCGGTGACTTTCCCGCCGAAATACCATTCCTCATACTCCCTTAAAGATCTGAAATTAAACATCACGCCGAAGTCAAGCAGGGCATTGCCGCACCTGAAACGGTTCTGATACTTTTCACCGTAATCATTGTCGCTCTCTGCAGGAAGTTCTTTGCAAAATTCAAGAAGTTTTATAAATTCCTCAGAATCAAAATGACATTCTCCTGACACATTGTCAACAAAATTCCCGTAACCGCTGTAGGTAAGCTGCGAAATTATACTTTCACCCGTATATAAAGTTCCGAAAACTTTTTCCGGATCTTCGGCATTATTTTCGCAGAATCCAAGAAATTCGTCTATATCCCAGTTTTGTTCCTCGCCCACAATTTCAGTCTTTCCTACAATAGTTTCTACATAGAAATCCGGAACGGCCTCGTAAAGCTTTCCGTCACGTTCAAACGCTTTCAGAACATTGGGAAGAATATCCTCCCGGTTTATATCATCGTCATTGTCCATAAACGGGTAAATATCGACAAAAAGTCCTTTTGAAATATAGCTTTCAACTGGAGTGAACGTATCTATCACCATTATATCCGGAATATTTCCCGCAATTATCTCATTATTCAGCCTTGTCCGCGCAGTTATAAGATCTTCGCCGTTATCAAAAACGGTAAGTTCAACTTTATATTCACTGTTTTCCTTGTTGAATTTATTTATCTGTTCTCTTATCTTTGCGTTACCGGTTATCGCGTACATAGTGACCGTCTTTTTTTCGGCTTTGGAGAAATTTTCAGACAGGACCGTTACTGTTTTGCTGTTCAGGCGGACATTCCCGTCATATTCATAAGAAATGCAAAGTATATTTCCGTCCGGCAGTATTGCAAATTTTCCGCCGTACCTGACCGCATCAACATTTATCCCCGATGCGGACACGTCCGCTATGGGCGTAAGTTCGCCGCTTTCTATATCATACCCCGCAAGGACCTTTTCCGTCAGAACAAGCAGGTCGTGACTGCCCGTTCCGTCCAGAAAAGTTCCGATAAGATCTGTTTTGAATTTTTCGCCTGTTTTTTTATTTTCAATATCAATTTCCACAAGGCCGTCCGCCATACGGGTAAATATCCTGCCGTCCCCGGCTTGAAAAATGCCGCCTGCGGAGGAATTTCCCCCAAAGCCCGAAACATCAAGCGTTTCAAGTATCTTTCCGTTTTCGTCGGCAAAATAAATTTTACCCTGCTGCGAGATCACAAAGATCCCTGAACATTCGATGATCTTTTCAATTTGCAAAAATTCTTCGTCCGTATCTTCTTTTATTACGGAAATATCCGCCTGTAAAATTCTTTCGCCGTTATTATATTTTGAAATATATATTTTTTCATCTGAAAAATTTATTTCGCCGTCAACGGCAGTTTCTCTTTCGGCGGCAACAAGTTCTCCGTTTTCGGAAACCGACGCGCACATTATCTGCCGCGAAACGCCGCCCGAAATATCATTTTCAAAAAGAACGACCTCATCTTCAAGTTTTCCGTCCGGTGAAACGGTCTGCATTTTTACCTTTTCCGAGCCGTCCTGCGCCATTTCCGAACCAACAACAAAAAGCTGTCCGCCGCTGTAAAAAATATCACTGCGCGTTGTTATCCCACCCGGAAGCTCAATATCCTGTATCATATAGGTTTTTCCGCCGGAAATGTCTGCCGTTTCCGCAGTTTCGGACTTTGCGCAGGAGGAAAGACACAATAGGAGCGCCGCGCCAAGTATTGTACAAATTAATTTTTTAAGTTTCATAATTATTATCCTGTTTTATACCGTTCCCGACGCAGGCTCATAGCCGCTGTCAAAAACTTTCTGAACGTCACGCAAGGTTATAGTTCCGTCTTCGTTTTTTGAAAATGTGTATTCCGACTGCAAAGCAGCGTAAAAATAAAGCTCATCGCCGTAATAATCAATGCGGACTTTCAATTCCGTATCCGTTTCGTCATATCCTGCAAAAGCCGGATAATACCAGCTTCTGCCGTGACCGCACATATACGGGTACAGTATACCGTCCTTCAATATGCCTACATCTTCCATTTGGGCGAAATCCTCATCGGACAGGTCGATATCATAAAGCTTTTTCATAAATTCCTTTGCTTCATCGACAGAAGCCGTTCCGTCCTCATGCACAGGCACACTATGCAGCGCCCAATGAGCGTAATACGGTCTTTCGCCCGGCTCTTTAGCATCGAAGCACCCCGTCCACACAGTATAATCGCAGGCTGCAAAATATGCTGTCCTGATCGGCTCGGTAAATCCGTATGCGTCCTCAGTAAAAATTATGGTATCCTCTTTTGCGGCAGGGAAAAACAATCCTTTGTCAAATACCCATTCCGAATCACCGTCGGGGAATATTCCGCAGCTGCTGTCCGAACAGGTCAGAATAACATCGTAAACGCCGTCCCCGCGATGAAAATATTTGTATGTATCAAGTTTAAGATCATCAAGAAAATCATATTGTTCCATGCCAAAGAACGCGCCGCCGCCATGCTGTATATATGACATAAGCGCCGTAAGATCCTGTTCAAAGGGCATTTCACGCTTTGTGATTTCCGTTTCTTCGGAAGTTTCAGTAATTACGGGAACGTCGGAAATTTCCGTTTCCGTTATCTCCGGAGCTTCCGGCCCGGTAACCGTCATTTCCGTAACTTCGGCAAATTCGGTATATGCAGAAATCTCCGGCATTTCCGAAAAAGACGTTATTTCATCGGTCAGAGCGGCGGAATTTGTGTCCGTCTCCGCTTTTTCGCAGCCGCAGAATATCATTGCCGCAAAAATTCCCGAAAGCACCATTGCCGACAGCTTTTTTGACATAAAAATTCCCCCTTGCAGAAGTTACTTTTTTATTATAGTAACATCTTCAAGAGGGAATTTCAATAAGTGTACCAAATTGTAATCATATTGTAACCGAATTGTTACCTTTAGCCCGTACTTCCGAAGCCGCCGTTCCTTACGGCGGAAGCGTTATCGTCCTCGGTTATGCCGAAAGGCAGGAATATCCCCTGCGCAAAGCCTTTTCCCGCTTCAAGGGAAAAAGGTTTTTCGCCGCAGTTGGTAAATTTTATCATAATATGCCCTTCGTTGCCGGAATAGTAATAATCCGCGTCGATTATTCCTACAGTATTGTCCAGCCTCATGCGGAATTTAAAACCCAGTCCGCTCCGGGGATAAATGTTCAGCACCCAGCCATCATTTATCCTTGCCCGAATACCTGTGGGTATGGTCATACCCTCACCCGCTCCGAGAGATATGCCGCAGGGCAGAAAAAAATCATACCCCGCCGAGCCGGAAGTTGCTCTTTCCGGCAGTTTTATGCCGTCATATATTTTTTTTACGGTGCTTTCCGGAAGCGGAGGAAGAAGCTGTCCCATATCCTCCGAAAAGCGCTCAAAGCTGACCTTTTCAAATTTTGCTATACGTTCCATAAAATGCCTCCTTTGCCTTATTTCAATTATAATATAATAATGCGGACTTGTCAAACCGGCATACGGAACAATGCGGCAAAAAAAACTGAAAAAATTCCTCCTGACCCCTTGACAAAGAGGAATTTTTATAGTATAATATGTAAAGGACTTTACTTTACAATATCTGCGAGGTGAATGTTATGGATCCCGAAAAAAATCTCCGAATATCGGTGCTGCTCGATTATTATTCCCCCATGCTTACGGATAAACAGATAGACGCTATAGATCTTTATTACAATGAGGATCTTTCCCTTTCCGAAATAGCCGAGCACGAGCATATAACCCGTCAGGGCGTCCGCGACAGCATCAAGCGCGGTGAACAGACTTTGTTTGAAATGGAAGAAAAATTTCACCTTGCGGAACGTTCCGAAAAATATTTTTCCATGATAGAGGAGATCGCTTCTCTGGCTGCCGAGATAAAAAAGGAATGTATCTACTGCGGCAATCCGAGAGCGATAGTAAAGCGTGCCGAACATCTTGAAAAGCTCGCTGAGGAAAATAAAGAGCTTTTCTGAAGCATTAAAGATATTATTTAGTTAAGGAAGGTTTTTATGGCGTTTGAAGGTCTTTCCGAAAAATTGAATGCCGTTTTTAAGCGTCTTAAAGGCAGGGGCAAGCTGACCGAAGCGGACGTTAAGGAAGCTATGCGTGAAGTGCGTCTGGCGCTCCTCGAAGCGGACGTAAGCTACAAGGTCGTAAAGGACTTTGTCGCCAAGGTGTCCGAAAGAGCCGTCGGCGAGGACGTTCTTACGAGCCTTACCCCCGGACAGCAGGTAATAAAGATAGTCAATGAAGAACTTATCGCCCTTATGGGAAACAGCAATGCAAAAATAAATTTCCCCTCCAAGCCGCCGTGCATAATCATGATGTGCGGTCTGCAGGGTTCGGGTAAAACTACCCATGCGGCAAAGCTCGCCAAATTCTTCAAGGAACAGGGCAAGCGTCCGCTGCTGGCAGCCTGCGACGTTTACCGTCCTGCCGCCATAAATCAGCTTCAGGTAGTCGGCGAAAAGGCAGGCGTAAGGGTATTTGAAATGGGACAGATAAACCCTGTCACCATTGCAAAGGAAGCCGTAAAGCACGCCAAGGATCACGGCAACGACGTTGTTATCCTCGATACTGCCGGACGTCTCCACATTGACGAAGAGCTCATGGACGAGCTTAAAAACATAAAAGCCGAAACATCACCGAACGAAATAATGCTCGTGGTGGACGCTATGACCGGTCAGGACGCCGTAAATGTTGCAAAAGCCTTTGACGACGCCCTCGGCATCGACAGCGTTCTTATGTCAAAGCTGGATTCGGATACAAGAGGCGGCGCGGCGCTTTCCGTGCTTGCCGTTACAGGAAAGCCGATAAAATTTGTGGGAACAGGCGAAAAACTGGGCGATTTTGAACAGTTCCACCCGGAAAGAATGGCTTCCCGTATCCTCGGAATGGGCGATATGCTCACGCTTATAGAGCGCGCACAGTCCACATTTGACGAGGAAAATTCCCGCAAGCTGGGCGAAAGGCTCAGAGAAAACAGCTTCGACCTGACCGATCTTATGGATCAGATGAAGCAGATTCAGAAAATGGGTCCGCTGAAACAGATAATAGGTATGCTCCCCGGAGTGGGCGATAAGATAAAGGACATGGACATCGACGACAGCCAGCTTAAACGCATTGAAGCCATTATCCTGTCAATGACCCCTGCGGAAAGAGCGAAGCCTTCCATTATAGACCCGAAGCGCAAGCGCCGTATCGCCGCAGGAAGCGGAAATACCGTTGCGGACGTGAACCGCCTGCTCAGACAGTTTGAGGAAATGCAGAAGATGATGAAGCAGCTTGGCGTTATGGGCAAAAACGGCAAGGGCAAGAAAAATAAGCTGAAAATGCCTCCCGGAATGATGGGCGGCGGATTCCCGCCGATAAAATAAGTAACGGCTTTGCCGCAGTTTTAAAACGCTTTCACGGCGGAAACGCCCTGAAATACATTAAAAAATTTTTTGGAGGTGAATATAAATGGCAGTAAAGATCAGACTGAGAAGAATGGGCGCTAAGAAAGCTCCTTTCTACAGAATAGTCGTTGCGGATTCAAGATTCCCCAGAGACGGCAGATTTATCGAAGAGATCGGCTACTACGATCCTACAACGGAGCCTTCCGCTGTCAAGATAGACGCAGAAAAGGCAAAGAAGTGGATGGCTAACGGCGCTCAGCCTACGGAAACAGTCAAGAAGCTGTTTGAACAGAACGGCGTAAAGTAATTTTTCCGTGAATTACCGTTAATTACGCCGAAAGACCTGCGGGGCGGACGGGTGTTCGTCTCGCTTGTGACGGCGGAAAATTTTCCGGGAGCAGGATCGCCGGTTTCGCTTCAAGTCAGTATCCTGCTTTTTAATGTTCAGCGAAAGCAATTGGAGGAAATTTTTATGAAAGAACTTCTTTTAAGCATTGTTACGGAACTTGTGGAGGACAAGGATTCCATAAAAATAGACGTTGACGAGCCCAACGAAGAGGGCGTTACGGTCTACCACCTGCACGTTGCCCCTGCCGACATGGGCAGAGTTATCGGCAAGCAGGGCAGGATTGCCAAGGCTATCCGCACGGTCATGAGAGCCGGCGCAGGCAGGGCAAACCAGAAGATCATGGTAGAGATCGACTGATATCCAAGCAAACAGAACGTTCGGGGAATATTGTGTCCGTGTTGGGCGGCACGGTATTCCCTTTTTTATTAAATGCCGATCGGTGATGTATAAATGAAAAAAAACGAAATAGTATTATTTGAATATAACGACATAAAGCTTGAAGTTCCCGTAACTCCGGAACAGGATACCGTCTGGCTGAACCGTACACAAATGGCTGAATTGTTTGAACGTGATGTAAAAACAATAGGAAAACACATTGCCAACGCACGGCGTGAGGAATTGGACGGTCAGGTGGTAGTCGCAAAATTTGCGACTACCACTCGGCATGGTGCAATTGAGGGAAGATCACAAACACATATGACAGAATACTACAATCTCGATGTAATAATTTCCGTTGGTTACCGTGTAAAATCATCAAGAGGTATCGCTTTCAGAAAATGGGCAAATATGCCGGAGAAAATGGAAATGATGATCACTGTTATTATGAACTGCATAAATATATAAATTAAAGGGGGGAGCTTCTATGTCAGACCCGTTAAGAAACGGACAGAAAATGTATGAAAAATTAGCGTCAAAGTCCATTAAACAGCAGCACGTTATGATATACATTATGTATACGATCATAGGTGCAATGGCGTTATTCCTGCTGACCTCATTTATAGACCACAGAGGTTTTCCTTTGTGGAGAATAACAGCGATAATTGCAGGAGCGGCGGCAGGCTGCTTTGTAGGGCGTATCCTGATAAAAAACGGCAAAAAGACCGCCGGCAGGCTTTGTGAACTGGAATGTTCCGAAGGATATTCCGATTCAGCGCTTGACGAGGCTTACAGGCTGATGAACGTTTCAGCCACTAACGACCGGAAAATGACTTATTCGGTAATTGCCGCAATGATGCATAATCAAAGGGGCGAATACCGGCAGACCATCGGACTGCTGTCAAAGACAGATGAAAGCATATTCAGGGTCAGTCCGGCAAACGCACATATTTATTACGGCACGCTTATGACTGCGTATCTTCTCACAGGGGATCTTGACAGGGCTTCCGACACATACAACCGCGGGATATATTTTATGAGAACATATATGAATAACCCCAGTTCCGGCGCTTTTGTGTCAATATCTCTGGCAATATATGAATTTTATACCGGACATTATGAAACGAGCCTGCAATTGCTGGACAATGCACTCCGCATAATGAAGGAAGAAGCAAATTCCGCAAGCGGAAAGGAAAACACCGAACAGCGCAAGCCTTACGAACAGCACGCCACTCAGATATTCTACTGGAAAGCGGTAAATTTAGCCACTCTCGGCAGCAAAGCCGCCGCTTGGGAGCAGATAAATTCATGCAGGAATTTCTACAAGACGCCGTATTATGAAAATTTATGCAGGGAACTGCTTGATAAAATGGAAAAAGATGAAAAACAAAAACAGGAGAGCCAAATAAATGAAACGTTATCTTGAAATAGGAAAAATAGTTGCCGTTCAGGGGCTGAAAGGTGAGTTCCGGGTAGAGCCGTGGTGTGATTCGCAGGAATTTATG
Source organism: uncultured Clostridia bacterium (assembly GCA_947627905.1). Classification (GTDB taxonomy): domain Bacteria; phylum Bacillota; class Clostridia; order Oscillospirales; family Ruminococcaceae; genus RGIG8773. The sequence continues at coordinate 15,775 of CANQXX010000019.1, read as the reverse complement.
TGCGAATTTGACACGCTCTATTTCGACAAAGGAGAAACTCCCGTCGATATCGAACGTTCCCGCCCGCATAAAAACGTGGTAGTAATGAAGATAAAAGGCGTTGACACCGTGGAACAGGCACAGCTCCTGCGGAATAAAATATTATATATGGACAGAGAGGACGTGGAACTTGAGGAGGGCTGCTACTTCGTTCAGGATCTTATCGGACTTTCCGTTATCGACAACGACAACGGCAGGGATTACGGAAAGCTCTGCGAAGTGTCTTTTACCGGCGCAAACGATGTTTACCATATAAAGGATACCGACGGCAAAATACGCCTTATACCTGCTATCCCCGATGTGGTCATCGAAACGGATATCGAGGGCGGGATAATGAAGATACACGTTCCGGAGGGACTTTTCGATGAGGATTGATATTGCAACGCTGTTCCCGGAAATGTGCGAAGCCGTTCTTAACGAAAGCATTGTGGGAAGAGCAAGAAAAGCAGGTAAAATAGAGCTCCACTGCCACCAGATAAGAGACTATTCAACTGACAAGCACCGCCGCGTTGACGACACCCCATACGGCGGAGGAATGGGAATGGTCATGCAGGCAGAACCTATTTACCGCTGCTTTCTGGCGGTAACGGAAAAATTTCCGCAGAAGCCGTATACTATCTATATGTCGCCAAAGGGAACGGTCTTTACTCAGCAGAAAGCTCTTGAACTTTCAAAAAAAGAAAATATCTTCATCATCTGCGGACATTACGAGGGCGTTGACCAGAGAGTTATAGACAAGATCGTTGATGAAGAGATCTCCATAGGCGATTATGTACTTACCGGCGGAGAGCTTCCTGCGATGGTGCTTACTGACGCCGTTTCCAGAATGTGTGACGGCGTTTTATCGGCGGAGGAATGCTTCACCGAGGAAAGCCACTTTTCCGGACTGCTGGAATATCCCCACTATACCCGTCCGGAAGTCTGGGAGGGAGAAAAAGTTCCTGATGTCCTGCTGACAGGTCATCACAAGAATATAGAAAATTTCCGCAAGGAAGAATCCATAAAAATAACCAAAGAAAAACGTCCCGATATGTATTTAAAATATGAAGAAAATAAAAATATGGACTTGAAATGAACTTTAGTTATTTTTAATGTTAAAAATTTAGGGCAAATTCACTATAAAACTATGTTGAAAGTTGGTAATAGGTTATAAAATTCGTTATTATCACCAAAATGGGAGCGGTTTGGTACACTATAATTAATTCAAAAAGCAGAAAATTACAGCGAAAGTCATTTTCGTAACAAATTGCCGTTGACTATCGGCAAAATGCAGGTTATAATATAAACATAGATAAATTCCGTAGAGTTCGGAATACAAAGCGGGGTTTTTCCGTTTTGTACAAGAAGCAAAGAAATGAGTTAGGAGAGAGTATTATGTTCGTTAAAGATGTAATGGTTCAGAATCAGGTCGGTCTTCACGCACGTCCCGCTACTTTCTTTATCCAGAAGGCTAATGAATTTAAATCATCTATCTGGATCGAAAAGGAAGAGCGCCGCGTAAATGCAAAGTCACTTCTCGGTATCCTTTCTCTCGGCATCGTCGGCGGCACACAGATCAGGATTATCGCTGACGGCGCAGATGAAGAAGCTGCTGTTGCAGGTCTCATCGAGCTTGTTGAGAGCGGTTTTGCTGAGGAAACAAGATAAGAACGATATTTGATACTTTTTGAGCGCAGTATGTTTGTACTGCGCTCTTTTATTTTGCCTGCGCTTGACGTTCACAGATAAATATGGTATAATAATTAATAATTTAGTTAGAAAGGAACCATAAAAATGACTTTTCAGGAAAATTTTGAAAAATTAAAGGAAATATTCATGAAAGCAGATACTTCCGTTATCAGCGGAGACATGGCAATGCAGATAGATCTGACAGGCGACGGCGCAGGAACCTTCTATGCGGAATTTAAAGGCGGAAAACTTTCAGTTGAGCCTTACGATTATCATGACCGCGACGCGCTCCTTACTGCCGATTCCAAGGACTTCATAAAGATCGCCGAGGGAAAGACCGACCCGATACAAGCCTATTTTACCGGCAAACTGAAAGTAAACGGCAATCTTGACAAAGCGCTCGTTCTGAGAGATCTTATAAAAAAATCGGGAAAATAAAAACATCAGCGTAAAAATTTACAGGCAGGGGGCGGAATACTTATGATAGATACGGAAATGTGCAGAAAATACCTTGAAACCATATTCGAGGATACTCCTGCAAAGATAGTTATAAGCAAGCCGCCCGCCAATTCTGAATTTATTAAAATAAAAGCCGCAGGAACAGACAAGGGATACCTTTTTGAAAAATTTACCCGGAAACAGGCTTTCCATGAAAACCTTTCTCCGGAAAACGCTCTTGAAAGGTGTCTCGGACTTCTTTCCTCCGGCTGGTCACAGTTGAACGTATGGGGAAATTCCAAGGAATTTTCCCTTTCCGTTTCCAAAAAAGGAAAACTGCTTTTCAGCAAAAGGCAAATTGATGCGCAAAACGGGGATATTCCTAAAGAAAATCCTCATAACAGGAAGAAAAATTATATCATCACCGAGGACAAGCCCTTTCCTGCTCTTGTGGATATGGGAATATTCACCAAAGAGGGAAAGATTGCAAAGCCTATGTACGATAAATTCCGTCAGATAAACCGCTTTGTAGAGATAGTTGACGATGCGGTAAAGGAGCGGAGCGAGCCGGTCAGTCCGCTTAAAGTAATGGATTTCGGCTGCGACAAATCCTACCTGACATTTGTGCTTTACCACTATTTTACCGAAATAAAAGGCATAGAAACGGAAATGCTCGGTCTTGACCTTAAAGCCGACGTTATAGAAAAATGCAGCGCCGCTGCGGAAAAATACGGCTATAAAGGGCTTAGGTTCGAGACAGGAGATATAGGCAGCGCTTCCATGCAGGGCAGACTTGATATAGCCGTAACTCTCCATGCCTGCGATACTGCTACCGACTATGCTCTTTTTAATGCTGTAATGCGCGGTGCAGAAATGATATTTTCCGTGCCCTGCTGCCAGCATGAGCTGAACGGTCAGATGAAAACGGATAATTTCAAGATACTTACAAGATACGGGATCGTAAAGGAGAGGATCGCCGCACTTTGTACAGATTCCATAAGGGCAAACCTGCTTGAATACTGCGGATATAAAACGCAGCTGCTTGAATTTATCGACTTTGAACACACTCCCAAAAATATCCTTATCAGGGCGGTCAGGCGAAAAAATTCCGCCGGAAACAAAAAAATGTATCTTTCCGAAGCGGAAAAACTCATGCAAGAATTTTCCTTTGAGCCGACATTCTACAAACTTCTGAAAGAGGCAGGAAAAATATGAATTTCATATCCGATAAAAAAAATAACGATCCTGTCAGATCAAAGTGTATAGTTGCCCCCCCATTTTGCAAAAAATGGTATTTGATATCATTTTTGTGCGGAGCACTCCCGTTTCTGATAACGGCACTGTCATTCATAATTCGCAGCGGCGGAATATTTTATTTTTACGGTGACTTTAACAGTCAGCAGCTGCCTTTTACGATATACATAGCAAAACATCTTTCCAATATGGATCTGCCGCAGTTCGATTTCAACGCCGGAGCAGGTCTGGATTTTTTCAGTGCGTATCTTTTCTATAATCTTTTCAGTCCATTTACGTTCATATATGCGCTTTTCCCGGACGGAGCAATAATTTACGCCTTTACGTTTGTCATAGCTTTGAAATTCGGTTTCTGCGCTCTTTCGGCGTATACATATGCTTCAAGGTTTTGCCGTACTCCAAACTATGCGGTCATGAGTGCGGTCTTGTATGCATATTCGGGATATATCATGGCAAATTTTCTGTATCACTACCTTGACGCGCTGGCATTCTTCCCTCTTATGCCTGCTGCGCTTGAAGCTGCCGTTGTTGATAAGCGGCGGGGCGTTTTCGGGCTTTCGGTAATGCTGTGCGCTTTCACTAACTATTACATATTCGGTATGGAAGCCATTTTCATCATAATATATTTTCTGATAAGGCTTACAGATGAAAACTTCCGTATAAACATTAAAGATTTTTGCTGCCTTGCTCTGGAAACAGTGCTCGGACTTGCGGCTTCCGGAATAGCGCTTATCCCTGCGGCAGCATATATCATAACAAGTCCCCGTCTCAGTGAACCGTTCGGGAATATAAAAGATATGCTTCTATATGAAACACCGTGGCGGTATGCAAGAATTTTTCAGTCGTTGTTCTTAATGCCGGACATACAAGGATACACTAATATTTTCCCGGATTTCAAAGGCGACTATCCATATGGTTCAAGGTGGTCGTCAATGGGAATGTACCTGCCCCTTTTCGGAATGTCGGGAGTTATAGCATATGCACTTGCAAACAAAAAAAGCTGGCTCACAAAATTAACGGTGCTTTGCATAATAATCGCGGCAATTCCTGTACTGAACAGTATTTTTTCAGTCGGAAACTCTTTATATTACGCGCGGTGGATGTTTGCGCCCACGCTGATAATGTCGGTCATGACGGCTGTGGCTGTTGAAAACAATTCAAAATATTTTTCTGCCGGCATAATAATTCAGGCGTCTGCGGTCATTTTAACGATAATATTCTGTATAATATTCCCTATAGAAAAATTGACAAGGTGGCAATCCGGAGCATATTACAGCAATGTCCAGATATGGACAGAGCTTGCCGGCACATTGGCAGGCGCGGCAATAACGGCAGTAATTATATACAAAATGAAAAGGGATGACAGCTTCTCCGGCAAAGCACTGCTGCTGACGGTCACGGCTGCGGTCGCCTTTTCGGAAGCAACTTTGCTGTTTGGAATGGGTGAGGAACGTTATCCGGAAGCAATTACAAGCAGCTATCCGGAAGAACTTCATGCTGAAATTTCAGACGGCGGCAGAATTACGACGGATACTAATATTGAAAACAGAAATCTGCTGTGGGGAGTGTCCTCGGTCTATACATTCAATTCTGCCGTTTCTCCATATGTAAGCGATTATCTTGACGCCGTTGGAATAATGAATGACGATATCCCGGAAAATCATTCTGCTCAATGCCTTATGTCTGCGGAAGAACTGGTAATGTATGTGCCTCCGTCATTGTTCGGAAATGCCGAATATATTGAAGAAGGTCTTACTAATAATTTAAAGCTGAAAGATAAATATGAATTTAGCCGCTTAGACGGAGATCTGGCATATTTCAGAAACAAGAATTTTATTCCCATGGGCTTCTGCTATGAATACTGTATTTCCGAAGATGAACTTATGTCTCTTGAAGAAGAGGAACGGGGAAAGTTCATGCTGAAAGCTATGGCAGTGGAAGATGTATCCGCTGTTTCGGATTACCTTGACCCTGTTCCGGAGGAAGAACTTCATGCTATTGATGACGAAGAATTTGCGGAGGAATGTGATAAACGCGCCGAAAAGACAGTTTCCGGCTACTATACCGATGATGATTCCTACAATGCTGAGACGGATTTTTCCGAGCCGGAGCTTGTATTTTTCAGCGTTGCATATGACGAGGGCTTTACGGCTTATGTTGACGGCGAAGAAGTTCCGCTCATAAAAGCAAATTTAGGCTTTCAGGCTATACCTGTTCCGGCAGGAAAACACACCATAAAATGCGTTTATCATTCAAAGTGGCGCGATATCGGAACTGTATCCTCGATCATAGGCATAGCTGGTCTTACGGTTTATATCGTGATATGCCGTATAATAAGAAAAAAGACGGCTGAATAATTTTGCGGAGGATGTTATGGAACTTTCAATAAAAGGATCATCAAAGAAAAAGTATTATATTTTAGCGTTTGTGTTGGGACTGACACCGTTCCTGATAACGGCGCTGCCGTTTATAATGCGCAACGGTGGGGTGTTTTATTTTTACGGAGACTTTAATGTTCAGCAGATACCGTTTACGATATACATAACAAAGCATCTTTCCAATATGGATCTGCCGCAGTTTGATTTCAACGCAGGAACAGGTCTGGATTTTTTCAGTGCATATCTTTTTTATAACCTTTTCAGCCCGTTTACTTTTATATATATGCTTTTTCCTGACGGAGCAATAATTTACGCCTTTACGTTTGTCATAGCTTTGAAATTCGGCTTTTGTGCGCTTTCAGCATACATATACGCTTCAAGATTTTGCCGTACTCCAAGCTATGCGGTCATGAGTGCGGTCTTGTATGCATATTCGGGATATATCATGGCAAATTTTCTGTATCACTACCTTGACGCGCTGGCATTCTTCCCTCTTATGCCTGCTGCGCTTGAAGCTGCCGTTGTTGATAAGCGGCGGGGCGTTTTCGGGCTTTCGGTAATGCTGTGCGCTTTCACTAACTATTACATATTCGGTATGGAAGCCATTTTCATCATAATATATTTTCTGATAAGGCTTACAGATGAAAACTTCCGTATAAACATTAAAGATTTTTGCTGCCTTGCTCTGGAAACAGTGCTCGGACTTGCGGCTTCCGGAATAGCGCTTATCCCTGCGGCAGCATATATCATAACAAGTCCCCGCCTTGGTGAACCGTTCGGGAATATAAAGGACATGCTTTTATATGAAACTCCGTGGAGATATGCAAGAATTTTTCAGTCTATGTTCTTAATGCCGGACATACAAGGATATACTAATATTTTTCCGGATTTTAAAGGATTTTATCCCGCCGGTTCGAGATTTTCTTCATTGGGAATGTATCTGCCCCTGTTCGGAATGTCGGGGGTTATAGCATATGCACTTGCAAACAAAAAGAGCTGGTTTACAAAATTAACGGTGCTTTGCATAATAATTGCGGCGGTGCCGATACTTAACAGTATATTTTCCTTGGGAAGTTCAACGTATTACGCAAGATGGATGTTTGCACCCACGCTGATAATGGCGGTCATGACGGCTGTGGCTGTTGAAAACAATTCAAAATATTTTTCTGCCGGCATAATAATTCAGGCGTCTGCGATCATTTTAACAATAATATTCTGCATAATATTCCCTATGGAAAAATTGACAAGGTGGCAATCCAAAGTATATTACAACAAGGTCCAGATATGGACAGAGCTTGCAGGTACATTGGCAGGCGCGGCAATAACGGCAATAATTATATACAAAATGAAAAGGGACGATAGTTTCTCCGGCAAAGCCCTGCTGCTTACGGTCACGGCCGCGGCTGCCTTTTCGGAAGCGACCCTGCTGATCGGAATGGGAGAGGAACCTTATCCGGAGCGGATCAAAAACGCATATTCCAAAGAATTTAATACAGAAATTTCGGGCAGCGGCAGATTGTTAACAGACGATTATATGAAAAACATAACTCTTTTATGGGATATCCCTGCGGTTTATACCTTTAATACTACTGTTTCTCCATATGTAAATGACTATCTTGGCATTGTGGGAATAATGAGCGGCGATATTCCCGACTATTATCCTTTACAATGTCTTGTGTCATGCGAAGAAAGATTAGAATATGTGCCGGCTTCCACGCCTGTATATGATGAATATGCTGAAAAAATAATTGAAAAAATGATTGAAAACGATGTATTGAATAGCAGCGATAATAGCAATAATTCGGATGATGAATATGAATATGAATTACGATGCTCAGGCGGAAATTTTAAATATTACAGGAACAAGAATTTTATTCCCATGGGCTTCTGCTATGAATACTGTATTTCCGAAGATGAACTTATGTCTCTTGAAAAAGAAGAACGAGGAAAGTTCATGCTGAAAGCTATGGCAGTGGAAGATGTATCCGCTGTTTCGGATTACCTTGACCCTGTTCCGGAGGAAGAACTTCATGCTATTGACGATGAAGAATTTGCAGAGGAATGTTCAAAACGCGCTGAAAAGACAGTTTCCGGCTACTATACCGATGATGATTCCTACAACGCGGAAACAGATTTTTCCGAGCCGGAGCTTGTATTTTTTAGCGTTGCATATGACGAGGGATTTACGGCTTATGTAGACGGCGAAGAAGTTCCGCTCATAAAAGCAAACTTCGGCTTTCAGGCTATACCCGTTCCGGCAGGAAAACACACCATAAAATGCGTTTATCATTCAAAGTGGCGCGATATCGGAACTGTATCCTCGATCATAGGCATATCAGGACTTATCGTCTATACGGTCATATTTATGATCATAAAAAGGAAAAACAGTACTGCCGTTGATATTCCAAATATCAACGCATAGGAGGAAAAGATATGGAAACGTCTTTAGACCGCCCTCGCGGCGGAAAAAAATATTATATTTTAGCGTTTGTGTTGGGACTGACACCGTTTCTTATTACATCACTGCCATTTATAATTCGCAACGGTGGGGTGTTTTATTTTTACGGAGACTTTAATGTTCAGCAGATACCGTTTACGATATACATAACAAAGCATCTTTCCAATATGGATCTGCCGCAGTTTGATTTCAACGCAGGAACAGGTCTGGATTTTTTCAGTGCATATCTTTTTTATAACCTTTTCAGCCCGTTTACTTTTATATATATGCTTTTTCCTGACGGAGCAATAATTTACGCCTTTACGTTTGTCATAGCTTTGAAATTCGGCTTTTGTGCGCTTTCGGCATACATATACGCTTCAAGATTTTGCCGCGATCCCGGATTTGCAGTCATCAGTGCTATGTTGTATGCTTATTCCGGATACAATATGGTAAATGTTTTGTTCCATTACCTTGATGCGCTGGCATTCTTTCCTCTTATGCTTGCTGCACTCGAAGCTGCCGTTGTTGACAAGCGGCGGGGTGTTTTCGGGCTTTCGGTAATGCTCTGCGCACTTACGAATTACTATATATTCGGTATGGAAGTTATTTTCATCATAATATATTTTCTGATAAGGCTTACAGATGAAAATTTTCGTATAAACCTTAAAGATTTCTGCTGCCTCGGCGCAGAATCGGTTTTAGGAGTAATGGCAGCAGGGATAGCTATTATACCTGCTGCGGCATATATCATAACAAGTCCGCGGCTCGGCGAACCGTTCGGGAATATAAAGGATATGCTTTTATACGAAACTCCGTGGAGATATGCAAGAATTTTTCAGCATATGTTCTTAATGCCTGATACGCAAGGAGGCACTAATATTTTTCCGGATTTCAAGGGCAGATACCCATATGGTTCAAGATTTTCCGCATTAGGAATGTACCTTCCCCTGTTCGGAATGTCGGGGGTTATAGCATATGCACTTGCAAACAAAAAGAGCTGGTTTACAAAATTAACGGTGCTTTGCATAATAATTGCGGCGGTGCCGATACTTAACAGTATATTTTCCTTGGGAAGTTCAACGTATTACGCAAGATGGATGTTTGCACCCACGCTGATAATGGCGGTCATGACGGCTGTGGCTGTTGAAAACAATTCAAAATATTTTTCTGTCGGCATTATAATTCAGGCGGCTGCGGCTGTTTTGATACTAATATTCTGCATAATATTTCCTATAGAAAAATTTGCAAGATGGGAGTTAACCTACAACAATGCTCAGAAATGGACGCAGATCATTGGTACATTAGCAGGCACGGCAATAACGGCAATGATCATATACAAAATGAAAAGAGACGACAGCTTCTCCGGCAAAGTCCTGCTGCTGACAGTTACGGCTGCAGTCGCCTTTTCGGAAGAAACTCTGCTGTTTGGAATGGGGGAAGAACGTTATCCGGAATTAATTACAAGCACCTATCCGGGAGAGATCCACGCAGAAATTTCGGACGGCGGCAGATTGGTAATAAACAGCTATATCGAAAACAAAAATCTTTTATGGGATATCCCTGCGGTTTATACCTTTAATACTACTGTTTCTCCATATGCAAATGATTATCTTGACGCCATTGGGATAACGAATGATGGGATCCCTGACAATTATCCTGCACAATGCCTTATGTCAGCGGAAGAAAAAGCAGCGTATGTACCACCGTCAATGGCTATATATAACGCATATACTGAAGAACTTATTAACAATTATGATTCGGATGATGAATATGAATTGCGCTGTGCAGACGGGGATTTTGAATATTACAGAAACAAGAATTTTATTCCCATGGGTTTCTGTTATGAATACTGTATTTCCGAAGATGAACTTATGTCTCTTGAAAAAGAAGAACGAGGAAAGTTCATGCTGAAAGCTATGGCAGTGGAAGATGTATCCGCTGTTTCGGATTACCTTGACCCTGTTCCGGAGGAAGAACTTCATGCTATTGACGATGAAGAATTTGCAGAGGAATGTTCAAAACGCGCCGAAAAAACCGTTTCGGGCTACTATACCGATGATGATTCCTACAACGCGGAAACAGATTTTTCCGAGCCGGAGCTTGTATTTTTCAGCGTTGCATATGACGAGGGATTTACAGCTTATGTAGACGGCGAAGAAGTTCCGCTCATAAAAGCAAACTTCGGCTTTCAGGCAATACCCGTTCCGGCAGGAAAACACACCATAAAATGCGTTTATCATTCAAAGTGGCGCGATATCGGGGCTGTATCCTCGATCATAGGCATATCCGGGCTGATAATTTACTCCGCCGTATGCTTCATTATCAGAAGAAAAAAGAATGTATGAAAAATGCACAAAAAAATCTCTCGGGCGTTGAAATAATTTTACCCGTAAATTCATAAAAATGACTTGACTAAAACCCTATAAAGTGTTATCCTATATAGAAATATCCAAATAAAGAAGTAAAGGGCAAATAAAACAAGGAGGTAATTTTATGCTGGAAACAAACTACTCAAACAAGTTCGTGAAGGAAGGTCTTACATTTGACGACGTGCTCCTTATCCCTGCAAAATCAGACTGCACGCCAAATATGGTAGATCTCAGCACACGGCTTGCAAAGGATATCGTACTTAACACTCCTATCATGACTTCCGCTATGGATACCGTAACAGAATCCGGTATGGCGATCGCTATTGCAAGAGAAGGCGGCATAGGCATAATCCACAAAAATATGTCTATAGAAAAACAGGCTGACGAAGTAGACAAGGTAAAGCGCTCAGAAAACGGCGTTATCGTCAATCCGTTTTCGCTTACTCCCGACAGGCTCGTTGCCGAAGCGGACGAATTAATGGGAAAATACAGGATATCCGGCGTTCCGGTAGTTGATAAATCCGGCAAGCTGGTTGGAATACTTACCAACCGTGACCTCCGTTTCCTTACAGATTTCAATATCCCCATAGGCGACGTTATGACCAAGGAAAACCTTGTTACCGCTCCTGTGGGCACAGACCTTAAAGCTGCTCAGAAAATACTTATGCGCCACAAGATAGAAAAACTTCCTATCGTTGACGATAACGGCACGCTTAAAGGTCTTATTACTATAAAAGACATAGAAAAAGCCGTTCAGTATCCAAATTCCGCAAGAGACAAGTCGGGACGGCTGCTCTGCGGCGCGGCTCTCGGCATCACCGCCGATGTGCTCGACAGAGCAAAAGCCCTTGTTGACGCTCAGGTCGATGTACTTGTACTTGATTCTGCTCACGGACATTCGCAGAATATTTTCAAATGTATAGACAAGATAAAGAACGCTTTCCCCGACGTTGCCCTTATAGCAGGAAATATTGCGACAGCTTCAGCCGCAGAGGATCTTATAAAAGCCGGCGTTGACTGCATAAAGGTCGGCATAGGACCCGGATCCATCTGCACCACAAGAGTAGTCGCAGGAATAGGCGTTCCGCAGATAACGGCAGTTTACGACGCTGCCTGTGTTGCCGCAAAATACAATATTCCCATCATTGCAGACGGCGGTATAAAATATTCCGGAGACATTGTAAAGGCACTTGCAGCGGGAGCAAATGTTGTAATGCTCGGTTCGCTTCTTGCAGGCTGTGACGAAGCTCCCGGAGAGGAGGAAATTTTTCAGGGCAGACGCTTCAAGGTATACAGAGGAATGGGTTCGCTCGGTGCAATGGCAGCAGGCTCAAAGGACAGATACTTCCAGGAGGGCAGCAAAAAGCTCGTTCCCGAAGGTGTTGAAGGACGTGTTCCGTACAAAGGAATGGTATCCGATACAATATTCCAGCTTGTAGGCGGTATCCGTTCGGGAATGGGTTACTGCGGCTGCAAAACCATAGATGAGCTTCATGAAAAAGCCCAGTTTGTAAAGATCACCGGAGCAGGACTTAAGGAATCGCACCCGCACGATATTTACATCACAAAGGAAGCACCGAACTACTCGGTACAGATATAAAAATTCAGCGCCGCATAATAATATGCGGCGCTTTTTGCGGGGAAGCCCCCGCAAATTATCATTTAGTATTGAAAATTTAGATATTTACAGTTTAACTCAAAACTTTATTGCCCCCTTGAGGGGGCTACACGTTTAAACGGCTTACATTTAAACTTAATTCGGGGGTGACATTGCCCGCGGGGGCTTCCCCGCAAATTATCATTTATCGGTACATTTAAAAAGTATAAATGAAAATCAACACCCTGTTGTGACATAATCAAATCATAAGCTCCTTACCGGATCACACTATTATAGTCACCTGCTGTTCCGAATACGGTATAACAGGCATAGTCTTTTTCGGCTCTGTCTCAACGGTCACCGAAGTCTCCGCTTCCTTTTCTTTCTCCCTTTCGATCTCCTCATACGGTCCGCGCATCTTTATTGCCTTGCCGTTTTCGTCCAGCCAGCCCATAGACTGATAATATTCCTCAAGGCATAAACCGCTCTTCTTGATCTCTTCGGCAAAATATTCTCCGACAAATCTGTAATGCCACGGTTCGTAAATAATGCCTGTTACCGCATATTTGTCCTTTGGATATCTGAGAATAAATCCGTATTCATAAGCGTGTTCGTCAAGCCATTTGAAAGCATCGGTATTTTCAAAACCGTCGTCGTCCATGCTCTGATATTCCTCACACATGATGTCAAGCGCAAGACCTGCATTATGTTCGCTTTCTCCCGGCAGAGCAACTTCATTCAGCGTATCCGCATAAGCCTCGTCATAGGTCATTCCCCTGTTGTCCATTCTGTCCTTTACGCTGTTGTCGAAATTCTGCTGCTGATATTCTATAGTTCTGTATGCTGAAACTACAAGAAGATCTATGCCGTCCTCTTTGGCGTCTGCTACCATTCTTTTCAGATAATCGGCAGCGCGGACGTCAAGCTCATATTCTCTCCAGCTTTCAAAAACCACTTCAGTATCTATCATGCTGTCATAATCCGCAGGCAGCGGATTGTTCTTGTTCACAAGGAACATAGCCCATGCATTATCTATATTCTCGTCCTCCCAAGGATCGTATTCTGTCGTAACGGAAGTAGTTGTATCAGCAATATCCGTGACCTCCGCTTCCTCCTTATCACTCTGCGTGAAAACAAAATTTGTAAGTACGAATGCCAATGCTATAAGAAGAACTGTTATTATCAATAGATATTTTATCCCGCGCAAAATTATTACTCTCCTTTGAATTTTATCTTCCTGCTGTTTCACTGTAAACTCAATTATAACATTTTAATGTTGAATTTTCAAGACTTGCCGGGAATTTTCACATAAAAAACAAATTTCCCCGACATATATCGGAGAAATCCGTCATATTTATCATTTATCAGTTACCTGTTGCTATAAACGGACGCACAGACCCTGCCAGAGAAGATATCGGCATAGTTTGCAGCCATATATGCCCCGGACCTGTTACCTTGGTATTAAAAAGTCCCTCTCCGCCGAAGATTACGTTTCCTGCGCCCTTGACGGCCTCTATATCCACGGTGCAGGTAATATCCATAGCTGCAAGATAACCGGTATCTATAAGTATCGACTGTCCTGCCGCAAGATCATATTCAATAACGCTGCCGTCTATTTCAAGAAAAGCTATACCTTCACCGCTGAGCTTCTGCATTATGAAACCCTCGCCGCCGAACAATCCTGCGCCGAACTTCTTCTGAAAAAATATGCTCAGGCTGACATTTTCAGTCGAAGCAAGATATGCAGACTTCTGCGCAACTATCTGCTTTGAAGGCGATATCTCAAAAGGAAGAATATTTCCGGGCACAGATGAAGCAAAAGCTATCTCGCCCATTCCGCCTTCTGCCGTATACTTATTCTGGAATAAGGATTCGCCGGAAACCGCTCTTGACAGAATTTTTCCTATGCTGCCGCCTGCATTTGTTGACATTTTCATATTCGGCGACATCCAAGCCATGCCGCCTTTCTGACAGCATACCGTCTCACCGGCTTCCAGCCTGCATATTGCCACCGGGAAAGGCGTCCCCTGTATTTCGTATCTCATTTGATTCATTCCCCCTAAAAATATTTATGCGGATAAATCCGTTCGCATTACATAGATTAAGTATACCTGTTTTGTCGTAAAATGTCAATAGCCTGTTCCAAAAAACATAAGAATAGCACTGTCCTGCAAAGACTATAATAAAAATTTATAATTTTGCTTGACAACGCCTGAAAAATGATGTATAATAGTTTATGTCAGTCGGCGGGTGTGGCGGAATTGGCAGACGCGCCAGACTTAGGATCTGGTGTCCTCGACGTGCAGGTTCAAGTCCTGTCACCCGCACCAATCATTTTTGATCTCCGGCAGCTTTTACATATCCGCCGGATATTCCCAATTCCGGAACATTAACGGGGCATTAGCGCAGTTGGGAGCGCACCACACTGGCAGTGTGGGGGTCAGGGGTTCAAGTCCCCTATGCTCCACCAAGAGAAAACGCCCGAATTACGCGGTTTGCGGAGTTCGGGCGGTTTTTGATTTTTAACATCAAATTTGATTTTGTGCGCCATTTGTGCGCCGTTTATATCTTTGTGCGCTAAAAATTACTAAAATTTATAACAAATAAAGCGGATAATTTCGGCAAGAAGTTATCCGCTTTTTGTGTTTATGGGGACAGTCAGTAAATTTTCAAGAGAGTTGACAGCTTCAACGTCTGCCTGTTCTACAATGTGTAAATATTTGTTTGTCGTGGTAATGTCCGCGTGTCCGAGCCGTCCTTGTACGGTTTTCAGATCGGTTCCGTTGTATAAAAGCAAGGTTGCGGAAGTGTGCCGTAAGCTGTGAAATTTTCTGTGCGCTATGTTATGCCGTTTCAAAAACTTTGCAAATTGATGTGACGGCGTTTTCGGGTCAAGCTGTTCGCCGTTCCACCTTGTAAGGACCCAGTCCGAGCCGATCCACTGCGTACCGTATTGCCGCCGCTGTTCGCCTTTTTCCTTTTGCAGTTCCAAAAGCAAATTTATACAAGTCTGCGGAAGTGCAACCGTCCTTTCTTTTCCGCTTTTGGGTTCTTTGGTCTTTATCGGTTCGCCTTTCAGCTTATACGCGGAACGTCTTATATATAATTTACTGTTAAAAAAATCCACATCTGAAAATTTCAAGCCGATCAGTTCCCCTTGCCTTGCTCCGGTAAATATAGCAAGCTGTATAAGAGTTTGAAATTGGAGCGGCTCGCTTTTCAGGCAGTTTAATATATATGCCGCTTCCTGCTTTGTAAATATTTGTATTTCCGGCTGTACATACTTAGGAAGAACAAGGCGGCGCGCGTCTGCGGGATTTGATGAAATATAGCCCAACTTATACGCGTACGTCAGAATAGACTGCAAAACTGCTAATTTGCGTTTTACCGTTGCGGGTGATACTTTGCCGCCGTCGGTTGTGGGGTTGCCGTTGTGATCGGTGCGGGGAGCATTGGAAAGCATTTTTATAAATTCCTGAACGTGTGCGGGCTTTATTTCGGCTATCTTATGATGTCCGAGGGCGGGAAGTATAACGGTATTTGCAACGCGCTTGTAATTGCTGTATGTTATGGGGCTTAGTTTGTCCCGCAT
>CANQXX010000018.1 GCA_947627905.1 uncultured Clostridia bacterium | reverse complement strand
TAACAAAACCTCCTATGGTTTCTATTATACCATAGGAGGTCTTTTTTGTCTCTGTTCTTTTTTACTGGTTCGGTTCAATATCAGACGGAGGTGTAATTTTCATAATGCGACTAAGCCGATAAGCCGGGTTTTGTCGTGTGCGGATATCTATCTGGGCGGATCGTCGCCGAAACGCTCAAGCCGTCCTTACAGTACGTCTGCCGAGCAGACAATAACGCACTGTTCCAATAGGACGTTGCATCGGGTAGGGTTTACATGGCAGCGCAGTCTCCTGCGCTCCGGTGAGCTCTTGCCTCGCCTTTCCACCCTTACCGTCCGGCGGAGCTTCCGACATTTTCCGGGATATCCGTTTTCCCCAAAAACATCGGAAGCTCTGCCAAACGGCGGTATATCTCTGTTGCACTATCCCTAAGGTCGCCCTCGGCTGCCGTTAGCAGCTACCCTGCTCTGTGATGCCCGGACTTTCCTAACGCAAATTGCGTTTGACCGCATAGCTTACTCGCATTTATACCGCGCTGTTTAAAGCACAGCTTTCAATCTTGAAATATGTCTCTGCAGATCTTACTGCTGTTTCGGCTGCTGATTAGCCTGCGCAGGAGCCATCTTGACCGCCTGACGCTTCTTCCTTACCTCGCTGAGACTTGACTGAAGCGATTCTTCCGTCTCTACAAGTATATCATCAACAAATCTGCTTGCAGCGTTCTTGAACTCCTTAGCGTGAGCCTGAGCCTGATTGATTATCTCAGCCGCTCTTGCCTTAGCCGCCTTGGTGATCTCGTCATTGGAAACAATGACCTTTGCCCTGTCCTCAGCGCGCCTGATTATCGTATCCGCTTCCTTGTTTGCGTCTGCAATTATAGTCTGACGGTCACGGACTATCATCTTCGCCTGCTTTATCTCCTGCGGAAGATTGAGCCTCATCTCATTGATGTAGTCTCTCATCTGGTCTGCGTCCAGAATAGATTTTTTGACGGAAAACGGCACTGCTGTAGCATTGTCAAGAAGGTCGTCCATCATATCAAGAATATCGTCGATGATCATTTTTACCAAATCCTTTCTATTATTCGCTTGCAAAAATACTGTACCGGACAGTATCTCAGTTTTTCTTCATAAGCCTTGATCTGATATCTTCAAGGATACATTCCGGAACGAAATGGCTTATATCGCCTCCGAAAGAAGCGATCTGTTTTACAACGCTTGAAGAAAGATACATATTCTCCGAGCTCGTAGTAAGAAAGACCGTTTCCGCTCCGTCATAAAGTATCTTATTTGCAAGAGCCTGCTGAAATTCATATTCAAAGTCAGTAACGGCTCTCAGACCTTTTATAATGGCACACGCTCCTACCTGCTTGACATAATCGGCAAGAAGCCCGTCCCATATATCTATTACCACATTGTCGAGATCGGCAGTTACCTTTTCTATCAGCATTACCCTTTCAACAGCGGTAAAGCTCGGATTTTTAAGAGCGTTTACCGATACCAGAACGATAACTTTATCAAAAAGCGCCGACGCCCTTTGTATGATATCTCTGTGTCCGAATGTCACCGGATCGAAACTTCCGGGACATACAGCGATCCTTTTATTCATTTTTTCATTGAGTTTCCTGCCGGAAACGTCTCTCCTTTTCAGATCATTCCGAAGAAGCCGTTCTGTAAACGGTCACTTCCGTTTTGCCGTAGCGATATACCTTGTGCTTTATCATTGTTCCGGCGCTTTCCGGAAGCACAAGACCCTTTTCATGCTCGCAGACTATCACGCCTCTGGCGGACATATGCCCTTCCAGAAGAGGAAGCGCCTGCTCTATAAGACCTTTTCTGTACGGCGGATCAAGAAGCGTTATATCAAATTCTTTCCTGCACATTCTCAGGTAATTTATACCATCGGAATTAATCGTTTCCGAGCTGTCCCTGAAACCTGCCGCAGAAATATTTTCTCTTGTGATATCCAGCGCAGCCCTGCTGCTGTCAACGAAAACACAGCTTTTCACACCTCTTGAAAGAGCTTCTATCCCAAGCTGCCCCGAACCGGAAAACAAATCCAACACAGCTGAGCCCTCTATGTCAAACTGTATTATCGAAAATACAGCCTCCTTGACTTTGTCCGCAGTAGGTCTTACTTCCAAGCCGTCAAGGGTCTTAAGTCTCCGTCCTCTTGCAGAACCGGTTATAACACGCATAAATTATCTTCCTCATATAAATATCTCAGGAATTTATTATACACTATTTTTCACTGTTTGTAAACAGTTATCCGCAATAAATCCCAAACAAATTTATCACCACTTGTCCTCCTCGCCGTCTTTCGGCAGACAGGGCTTCAGAGCAGCAATAGCAACTTCTATCTGCTTATCGTCAGGCTCTTTTGTGGTTATCCTTTGCAGCCACAGTCCGGGAGCCGAAACTATTTTTGTAAAAATATTGTCAAACCGTCCGGCTATCTTTATAATTTCATATGCGATAGAGGCTTCCGGTATCAGGCAAAGCATCTGCACTCCGAACCGCAGCCACATATTTTCCCTCGGCAGGAAAATACCCACAATTATGCTTATTATCAGCACGATAAGTATAAAGCTCGTGCCGCAGCGCGGGTGAAATCTTGTATGCCTGCGTACATTTTCCACCGTAAGTTCTTCCATAGCTTCATAGCAGGCAATAGTTTTGTGTTCCGCCCCGTGATATTTGAAAAGCGTTTTTATACTTCCCATAAAGGATATCACATACATATATCCCACCAGCAGGAAAAGCCTTACAAAGCCCTCTATTATCGGACGCACCGTTTCCGGAGCGCCGGCTTTTTCTATAAGATCGGCAACAAGTATAGGTCCGCCCTTGAAAACTATCAGCGAAAACGCCAATGCTATCACTACGGAAATTATCATTATCACATTAACGAGCTTGTCACCGAATTTATCCGTAAGCCACTGCTCGAATTTGCTCGGTTCTTCATTGTCCTCTTCATCGTCGTCTATCTGCTTTTCGGCGGACTTCATAGTGCAGCGTATGCCTTCAATAAGGCTTGCGGCAAAATTTATGCAGCCGCGGACAAAAGGTGTTCTGCGGTACCACGGAGCGTCCTTTCCGTTGCGCACAGCCCACTGTTCAATATCTATCGTTCCGTTCGGCAGCCTGCACGCCATAGCCGCAGTAGTTATCCCTCTCATATAAACGCCCTCGATAAGAGCCTGACCTCCTATCTTGGACTTGAAACATTCTTTTTTACATTCCTTTTCTTCGCTCATGGGACCGCCCTTTCTGAATGTACATATATCAGTTTTTCTGTATCGGTATCTTAATGGTGACCGTCGTGCCTTTTCCCTGCTCACTGGCAATATCAAGACTTCCGCCGTGCATTGCTATTATCTCATCTGCAACGGCAAGACCTATGCCGCTGCCTCTCCGCGTATGATTGGCTTTGTAGAATTTCGTCTTTACCTTGGGAAGATCCTGCTGGCTTATTCCGCAGCCTGTGTCGGAAATATCTATCTGTATGGTATCCGCATCTGCCATAAGAGCCTTGACAGTGACCGTTCCGCCCTTGTCGGAATATTTTATCGCATTGTCTATAACATTTATAAATACCTGTCTCAGACGGTTTTTATCACCGAAAACAAAAGGCAGCATATCCGGTTCGTCATATATAACTTCAATGCCTTCGCTTCTTGCCTTTTCGGTGTATATAAGCACAGCGTCCCCAAGTTCTGCAAGAATATCCATGGTTGTTTTATTCAGCGAGAACCTGCCGTTCTGCATTCTTGAAAAGTCCAGCAGCTCCTCCACCATCTGGGAAAGTCTTTCGCTTTCGCTGCCTATTACTCTCATTCCCTTGGCTACAGTCTCTGCATCTTCCGGCATACTTCCAATTGTCTCCGCCCAGCCCTTTATAGCCGTAAGAGGTGTCCTCAGCTCGTGGGAAACGCTTGAAATAAATTCGTTTTTCATTGCTTCCGACAAAGCCAGCTCGCTTGCCATATGATTGACGATATCGCAAAGCTCGCCTATCTCGTCGTCATTCTTTTTTGTTATACGGACCGAAAAATCTCCCATAGCATATCTTCTTGCCGTAGAACCTATCTGCCGCACAGGGATAACTATGGATTTTACAAAATAAAGACCGGAAAACACCATCAGCAGCAGGACTGCCGCACAAATTACGACCAATACAACTGCCATTACCGAAATATGCCTGTCCACCGCTTCAAGAGAGGATACAAGTCTTATTGCCGAATATCCCGAATCATTATCCGGAAGCATAACGCATACCGCCATTATATGCTCACCTGTAGATATCCTGCCGGTATAGTAGCCGTTTGCGCCGTTTGACACAGCCTGCGTATAATCCGCCATGCTGTCAAGGCTTTCCGCCGGAACAAATCCCGACGAAGTCAGGGCAATATTATCCTTATTGCCTACGACCATGACCTCCGTTTTATCCTTTTCCGACCAGTTGACCGTTACCGATCTTACCTCCGAAGAAAAGCTTGTAGACGGATCGTTGTATGACCGCTGGAGGATACTTGAGACCATGTTCATTCTTGACGTAAGGTACTGCCTTGCCGCGCTGTAATAATAGCTCCGCACGAACAATATCCCGCCTATGACAACAGCAAAAAGAACTGCCGAAATAACGCCCAGATTGTTTACCAGCCAGCGCCTTGTAATTGTCAGCCGTCGCAAGAATTACCCTCCTCACGGAACATTTCTTTTAAATGCGGACTTATCCGCCTATATTATTTCATGGGCAGCAGCATACTGCGCGGATTATTCCTCCTCATCGTCAGTATCCTGCTTTACCGACCATTTATAGCCGAAGCCCCATATGGTGGAAATATATCTCGGATGTGAGGGCTCGTCCTCTATTTTCATTCTGATACGTCTTATGTTGACATCGACGATCTTGTCGTCGCCGTAATAGTTATCTCCCCATATATGGGCAAGTATAGAGCCTCTGTCAAGCGCTATCTCGGCGTTATTCATAAAGTATTCAAGTATCTGATACTCCACGCCTGTCAGTTCAATGGGAACGCCGTATTTTGCAACTGTGCGGCTTTTCAGGTTAAGAACAAACGGACCTGACTCCAGCGTCGGAATGATCTCATCGTCCTTTACAACGCTCATGCTGACCCTGCGGCATACCGCGTCTATCCTTGCGGTCAGCTCAGACGGTGAAAAAGGTTTGGTTATGTAATCATCTGCGCCTATCATAAGACCGCTTATCTTGTCCATTTCCTGCGTTTTTGCGGAAAGCATTATTATGCCGAGCTTGCTGCTTCTTTTCCTGAGAGCCTTGCACACCTGAAATCCGTCTATTCCCGGCATCATTATATCCAGCAGCGCAACGTCAAATTCGCCGCATTCGCTGTCGAACACTTTAAGGGCTTCCTCTCCGCAGTTGACATCGACCACGTCATAACCTGCTCTTTTAAGATTTATTACCACAAAATCCCGGATAACGTCCTCGTCCTCACATACAAGAATACGTTTCATATTTATCACGCCTTTCATATACCGGAATCTTCCGGATCATATCATTACATAGAAGTTATTGCTTATTTCCGTTCCCGTCAGTATGAGCGGTTCATCGCCCATATCGGGGCATTTAACAAGATAATTCACATTATTGGCACTTTTTATAATCATGTATCCTTCTTCAAGAAGCACCTGCGTTTCGGAATTTCCTGCCGCCGCTATCCTCATAAGCTCCGCCGTGCTGTTTGTAAGGTCTATGCTGTATTTATAAAAAACTATATCCCCGTTGGAGCTGTCTGTCTTTGCCGTGACTACACCAGACCACCTGCTCGGGAAGATGAAACAGTAACCGTCAGCCCTGTTATAATAGCTCGTATATTTTTTGACAATGTTATAGTTATCAAGTATGTTCCAGTCAGTGCTGTATACCTTATCGCTCGATTCTTCCGAATATCCGGGGAAAAGCGATCTTGTAGGTATTTCTATAACGCCGTCAAGGTCTATATCTGTGCAAAGATATCCTGCCGGTCTCCTTGTATTTTCTATTATTGAGGATTCGCCCAGATAAAGGGGATTTCTGAGCGTATCGTTTACCGAATAGATTATCTCCGTGGTAAGCTGCCTGTCCGACAGACCGTCGATAAAGATAGCCGGCGTATTAGTGCCTATATACCCTGACGCGATATTGACAAAATCCGAAGCATTCTTATCAAGAGCAATGTTTCCGGTCTCGCTTACCGTGCCGTCCTCTCCGCTTCTTGTGATAAGGCTCAGCGATGCATTGCGCAGAGGTGTTTCCGTCCTAACAAGTATAAGCTCTCCTGCGCTGTCGCGGTTAAGATCCGTAACAAACATGGTGTTATAGCTGTCGGAATAATCCGCATACAGCACCTTGTCCCTGTAGCTGTATACCGTAACGCTTTTTTCACCGGAAAGAAGATTATACCCTATCATCATGCTTATCGTTCCGGAATTGCCAATATCGGAAAACACTACCCTTTCTATGCTCGTACCCATTCCGGCATGGTCATAGACGCTGTGCCATTCGCCGCTGCTCATACGGTCTATGATATTTACCCTTACGTTGCCGGTACCGGAAGTCTCGCCTGATTTTTCATAGAAAACTATCGCTTCTTCTTCCGGTTCATCATCAATATTTGCAAATACGAAAGCCGAACGGTTGTCGCCTGCTCTGGGATACTGCAATCTTATATCGTTTCCCACTGCATTGATAAGAGCCGTATAAACGTCTCTCTGTTCCTCGGACAGCTTTGGCGGAGCAAGCAGCGAATCCACAGAGCTTCCGAAAGAACACGCAGCGAGCATGAGCGATAAAGCGGCAGGAAATATTTTCTTTATCACACGATACATTTCCTCCGCTCCTTTCGCAAAAAGGCGCACAGCAGGACGCATTTCCCCGTCCCGAAAGCCGTAGCCGTTGTGCAGCCGGAAATACACGTCTTTAAAGTGCGCCGTTCCTTTTATTCCTCGTCTATGGATTCCATATCCTCGACAGTATTTGTAATGCCCTTCCAACGGCTCTTGCCCTTGAGATCGAGCTTAGGCATATCTTTATATTCATATGCACTCCAGAAAACAATTACTATCGAAATAGCCGCAAATATCAGTCCGACATCTGCCGTATCGGGAGTTTCCATGCCATATCTTTCTTCAAATTTCTTTGTAAAGAAAATTATATATCTTGGGATAACTGACACCGCAGCATATATCGAAGACATATATCCGAACATACATACCCAGAACCGTGTATGCTTTCTTTCATATCCGCCGAAGAATTTTGCCGCGCAGATGAAGAACGCCGCAGACGACATAGCCGTAAGCATGATATATACCTTTTCGGAATAAACGCCGATTATCTGATTTTGTCCTATCATATCAAATATCTGGAGCAGCTTCCATATTGCAAATGCAGAAAGGAACACGCTGTTTCCGCTTGTTATGCCGTTGCCTCTGATAATATTTATTCCCATTGTTATAAATGTTATCACAGAAACAATGGCGCATACATACACGAACCATTTCAGCGTAGGTATGCCGGCAAAAATGAATACCGGATCGTCCTCGGTGGACATTTCCATATTCTGACTTGCGATCTTTGAAAGTTCAAGGAACATATCAAAAACTATGAGGAATGCCATTATAAGCATTACCGCTCCGGACTTCGGAGATATCTTCTTATTGAGCTTTTCGCACGGAAGTCTCATAGGATTGATAAGTATGCAGGAATCTATTACCTTATCCCTTGAAATACCGAAGATCAGTGTTGCAGCAATAAGGATAAATCCTATTATAAGGATCCATAAAGCATAATTCTTTCCGATAGACGGATCAATGTATTTCCCTGTCGAAAAATCCATGTTGCTCTGAAGCTGAGCCGTTCTCGCCGCAACTGCGCATATCAGCGTCAGCAGATACAGCGGCAGCGACAGCTTTTTGTCAAACAATACCTTTGACTGCTTGTAAGGCTTATTTGTTTTACTCATTTCCATATCCCCTTATTAATAAATTGGTTTAATAAATTATTTGGAACAATACCGGAAACTTCCGGCAGGAAATATATAAATACATCATCTCTCATCAAGAGGGATATATTTACGTCTTTTAGCGACAGCCTTATATGCGGGACGAATGATCCTTTTGCCCGTAATAAGCTCCTCTATCCTGTGAGCTGACCAGCCGGCTATGCGGGACACCGCAAACATAGGCGTGTTCAGTTCGGCAGGTATTTTCAGCATCCTGTATACCAGACCGGAATAAAGGTCAACATTGGCGCACATCGCCTTTGAGCTTCCCTTGACTTCTGCAAATACCTCCGGAGTAAGTCTTTCAACGGCGTCAAGAAGCATGAACTCCTTTTCAAAATCCGTACCTTTTGCCAGCTTTATGGCATTTTCTTTCAGTATAACGGCTCTCGGGTCGGAAAGCGTATATATCGCGTGTCCCATTCCGTAAACAAGACCCGTGCCGTCTCCCGCTTCGCCTTTTATGACCTTTGCAATGTAATCGGCGACTTCGCCGTCATTATCCCAGTGGGCGATATTACGCTTAAATTCTTCAAGCTGATTTATCACCTTGAAATTTGCACCGCCGTGACGGTGTCCTTTAAGCGAGCCTATTGCTCCGGAATATGCGGAATAAGCGTCCGTTCCGGAAGAAGTCAGCGTGCGGCAGGTAAATGTGGAGTTGTTTCCGCCGCCGTGCTCCGCATGGATTATGAGCATAAGGTCAAGGAGCTTGGCTTCCTCCCTTGTGTACACCCTGTCGTCCCTTAAAGTGGAAAGTATGCTTTCTGCGGTACATTCGTCAGGATTGAGAGGGTGCATATACAAGCTCTCATGATCGAACACCCTGCGCTTTATCTGGTAGGAATCCACCATTGCCGACGGAAGCCTTGCAATGATAGCTACAGCTCTCAGAAGCTCCTTTTCAAGGCTCTGATCCTCCGGATCCTCCTCATAGGAATAAAGGGCAAGCACCGAACGAGCCATTTTATTCATTATATTCCTTGACGGCGCTTTAAATATCATATCTTCGGAAAATCCCGCAGGAAGCTCCCTGAACTCTGAAAGCATCTCGTTGAAATTTTTAAGCTGCTCCGCAGTGGGAAGATCTCCGAAAAGCAGAAGATAAACGGTTTCCTCAAAGCCGAAGCGGTCTTTCCCGGTAGTATTGGCAATGATATCGTTGATATTATATCCCCTGTAGATAAGCTCGCCTTTTACAGGTTCGCGCTCACCCTCATTGACTATGTATCCGTGAACGTTGCATATATTTGTTATTCCGGCAACGACGCCGCTTCCGTCGCTGTTCCTCAGACCTCTTTTTACCTGATATTTTTCATAAAGTTCGGGAGCGATCCTGTTATTTTTTACAAATTCATCGCATAAACTTTGAAAAGCAGCCTTATTGTAGTTAACGGTATTCAATATAAAGACCTCCTTGACTGTTTGACCATGATCCGCGCCCGTACTGCACCTATTCCGGACATGATCTTATATGTCGGGAACGCGGCACGGCGCTGTACCATTGGTTCAGAATTGAAATATACGCTCTTTTCGAGCCGGAGGTGTTTTCGGGCTGACGTGATCATCAATAAAAAAACACATATATATTTATTTTACATCAATCAGCCGCTATTGTCAAGAATTTTTAAAAATAAATATCCAAATCGGAAAAAATAAAGATCAAAAGGCATATTTTAGCTTTTAAAGCGGAAAATATGTACAGAAAGGACGGTAATTTTATGAAAGAAATACTTAAGATCGCAGGGATATTCGCATTTTTGCTTGCGGCAATACCGGCGCTGGCACTTTTTTCGCCGGAAGCAGACGAGCTTCCGGCAGGATCGGAAAGCTTCACCGAGCCGGACAAGTCATACACATATCTTCCGGCGTCGGACACGGTCAAGCCGGAAAATAACGGAACGGCTCCCGATCCTGCGGACGAAACGATAAAAGTTCTTGATTTCACCAGCGGACAGATACTTGAAATACCCATGCGCGAATATGTCATAGGAGCGATTCTTGCCGAAATGCCGCCCACATACAACACAGAAGCGCTTAAAGCACAAGCCGTTGCGGCAAGAACATACGCTTTCCGTCAGCGGGAAAAGCAAAGTCTTTCGCCTGCGCCGGAGCTTATGGGAGCAGATATCTCCAACGACAGCACAAAATATCAGGCATATTTCACGCCTGCACAGGCAAAGGACTTTTACGGCAGCGGATATGAAACATATCTTGCCAAAGCGGAGGAAGCCGCCGATCTTACAGACAGAATGATACTTGTTTATAACGGCGAGCCAATAGTAGCAGCCTTTCACTCCATGTCAGGAGGGCGCACCGAAAGCGCCGAGACCGTCTGGGGAGAATATGTTGATTATCTTATACCGGTGGAAAGCAAAAGCGATAAGGATTCGCCGTCCTATCTTGAAGAAAGGATATTTTCCGCCGATGAGCTGCGCAAGCTGACAGAAAGCAAAATTCCCGGAGCGGACTTTTCCGGTGATGCCGAAAACTGGTTTTCCATAGACGAAACGAGCTTTTCCGGAACGGTAACGAAAATGACCGCCGGCGGCAAAGAAATGACCGGCATGGAGTTCAGGAATATGCTTTCGCTCCGTTCCGCAAATTTCACGCTTTCATACGACGCCGACAAGTCAACATTCTGCATTACCACCAAGGGTTACGGTCATGGCGTAGGAATGAGCCAGTACGGCGCAAATGCCATGGCGGAAGCCGGCAGCAGCTTTGAAGATATCCTTGAACATTATTACCCCGGAGCAGTTCTTGAAAAATATTGAAAAGGCGGCGTATTATATTCCGCCGCCATAAAAAAACATTTCCGCACATTTATCTGATGTGCGGAAATTGATCTCATACTTTACTTTGCGTAAGAACTCAGCGCCTCGTCCAGATCGGTCAGCTCATATCCCTTGGGGATATTGAAAGAACCGGAAGGAACGTCCTTTGAATATTCGTTTATTATAAGAACATTTACATCTGCCGACGGATCGCTGCTTACTATCGCATACATGGAACCATCGTCTTTAAACAGAATACAGCCGTCATCTGCCTTTTCAACGGTGTAATCCTTACCGGCAATAGATACCGTACAGGTCATTATTTTGTCGTTTGAAGAAAGATCGGACGTATCAAATGATGACAATTCTTCAAATGAATCTTTTATTGATTCGACGTACTCTTCCATACCGCTCTTATCCAGTTTTGTGTAAAGACCGGTTTTAGTAGCCGGATCAAGTATATACAGCTTCTGGTTCTTTATAATTACCTTGAATTTTACGCCGTCCATATCATAGCTCAGAGCAATGTTGCCCTTATCATCGCAAGCCATTGTCATTGCTTCAGAACCGTCGGTCGTTTCGGCGTCAAGATAGATCGAATCGGCGCCGGAAAGAGCTGTAACATATTCAAAAAGATTGCTATTCTTAGCGGAAACCTTTTTATAAGGCAGTTCGTCGAGATCGGACGCTGCAAATTTATTCAGCGAAGAAAACGAAGTGTTTTTGCCGGACGAGGCTTTTTTAACCGTTACCTTGCAGGTAGCTTTGTAACTTGTGCCCTTGATCGTTGCAGTAATGACTGCCGAGCCTGCTTTTTTAGCGGTTACCTTTCCTTTTGAAACGGAAGCTACCGAACTGTCGGAACTTTTCCATGTGATAGTAGCGCTTTTAAATCCTGTTACCGTCCTTTTGAGGGTATAGGATTTTCCTACGGAAAGTGAAATGCTCGTTTTGTCAAGAGTTATCCCCTTGCTCTGTGCTGCGAAAGCGGTTACCGGAAGCATAACGGTGCACATAAGCACTGTTATCAGAACAGCCGCCAATTTTTTAAGTTTCATAATAAAAACTCCTCCCAAAAATTTAAGAATACCATATCCGATCATAAACTATAAGATCGGAATTAATCTTATATCAGAATTATAACATAAATTTCATCACATTTCAAGTAAATTATTGAAATTTTTTTAATTGATATGATACCGTAAAATTTTTTTAAAAACACTGGACAAGTTTAAAATAATATGATATAATATATTGTATTTGATTTTTACGGAGGTTAAAAGACAATGTCTTTACTGAAAAGATCTGCGGCTGCCGCAGCCGCTTTACTGATGACTTTCTCACTGGCTTCCTGCGGAAAGGATACCTCTTGGGGCGCCGAAATAGACGGCACACAGCTCCGCGCCGGCATACTGATATATTATCAGTCCTCCGCCATGTCCGAAGCGTATTCTCTTGTCGGCAGCACCGGCGAAGAAACCGATATCCTGAATGAAACGATAGAAGAAAAGCCTGCCAAAGAATGGATAAACGACAAGGCTGTAGAGCATATGCAGGAATATGCAGCCTTTGAGCACAAATTCGACGAGCTGGGGCTGTCCTTTGAAAACAACGAGGATCAGATAGTTACCGCTACTGCCGAACAATGGTGGGAATATCTCAGCGACTCCTATGAAAGTATAGGCGTAAGCAAGCAGACTTATATCGACATCGGCATAAACAGCCAGAAAGAAGCCGCCATATTTGACTATTATTACGGCGAGGGCGGCGAAAAAGCCGTTTCCGAGGACGAGATAAAGACTTATCTCACTGATAATAACGCGCGTATAAAATATATGGCAATGGATCTGAAAGACGCCGAGGGCAACGTCCTTAAATCCGAAGATAAAGAGGACAGGAAGAAAATGGCTGAAGAATACATCGAACGTCTTAAAAACGGCGAAACATTCAGCACGATATCTGCGGAATATGACAGCTTCATATCCTCTCTTTCATCTTCCGGCGATGAAACGGACAGCACCGAGGCTTCGGAAGATATCGTTATCTCCGCAGATGACGGAATATCAGAAGACGATGCCGCAGATTACGGCACCGTTGTCAGCAAGGATTCCGCGATCCCTGCCGCGTCTGTGATCGAAAAGGTATTCAGCGGCGATCTTGCCGAGGGAGACTATGTTCTTGTTGAAGATTACGAAACATATTACATCGTAACTAAAATGGATCTTTTTGCCGATCCGGATTATCTGGAAAACAGTTCAGAAACAGCGATCCACGCACTCAAGGACGACGAATTTAACGAAATGGTACAGGGTTGGCTTTCAGAGCAGAACGTCACTGTTAATCAGGCTTCTCTTGACAGATATAAGCTTGATAAACTGACCATGTAATTGATCTTTGTATTTTAAAAGGCGGGAACATTCAGCAATTGCTCTTGTTCCCGCCTTATTTTTTCCTCAAATTCCAACATATTTATTAAAAAAACGCACAAAAACAAAAATTATTGTTGAAATTTTTTATCATATGTGTTATACTAAAAGCAATGATATATCAACCGGAACAGCATATATTTTATTTAAAAACAATAAATATTGTCATTGATATAAACAGAAATGGGAGGATAATATGCCCGATATAATCACAATAGGTGAAATGTTAGTAGATTTTACTTCTGTCACGGCTGATGACGGAAGCGTTTATTATAAGAGAAATCCCGGCGGCGCTCCGGCAAATGTAGCTGTAATGGCGTCCAAGCTGGGCGTTTCAAGCGGCTTTATAGGAAAGCTCGGAAACGATATGTTCGGACATTACCTTAAAGACGTTCTCGAAAGAGAACGCGTTGATACTAAAGGAGTTATACTTGATAAGAATTTTTCCACTACGCTTGCCTTTGTGGGCAAGGACGAGGATGACCAGCGCTGCTTTGTATTCTACCGTAAGAACAGCGCAGACCTGAACCTCAGCTTCAGCGAAGTTGATCTTAAACTGATAGATAAATGCCGGCTGCTGCATTTCGGTTCGCTTCTTTTTACTGCTGAACCTTCCAAATCCGCAGCGATAAATACCGTTGAATATGCCAAAGAGCATGGAAAGATAATTTCCTATGACCCTAACTGGCGCGAACAGCTTTGGGAATCAAAAGATGAGGCTCTCAAAGCCATGCGAAGCGTACTGCGCTATGTTGACATAATAAAAGTTTCCGAGCTTGAGCTGCAGATACTGACCGACTGTGCAACGCTTCTTCCGTCAATTGCAAAGCTGCTTAATTCCGGAATAAAGATAGTGTGCATAACACAGGGAGCAAAAGGCTGTGTTATCGCTACCAAGCACGGCATAGAACGTTTCCCTGCATTTAAAGTTGAGACTGTGGACACTCTCGGAGCCGGAGACAGCTTCTTCGGAGCATTTCTTTCAAGGCTTGTGCTTTCGGGGAAATCCATTGACGAAATAGGAATGTCCGACCTGCATGAATTTGCAATATACGGCAATGCCTGCGGCGCACTTAGCTCCGCAAAGGTAGGCGCAATTCCTGCAATGCCCACTCATGAAGAGATCACCGCGCTTATTGCAAAAGGTCCGGATACAAATGTGAAACGATAACTAAAAGCAGGCAAATGCCTGCTTTTTAATGATATCTTTCAAAAAAGGAGCATACATGACGTATGCTCCTTTTTGTTTTTTTTTGATCAATTATTCAGCATCGGAAGTTTCGTCCGCAGGCTGCTCATCGGCTTTCTCTTCAAGAAGAGCACGGATAGAAAGGCTGATACGCTTTTT
The DNA here is from genome assembly GCA_947627905.1 of uncultured Clostridia bacterium. Taxonomy (GTDB): domain Bacteria; phylum Bacillota; class Clostridia; order Oscillospirales; family Ruminococcaceae; genus RGIG8773. The sequence continues at coordinate 26,236 of CANQXX010000018.1, read as the reverse complement.
CTCATTGTCGATCTCGGTGATCTTTGCTTCCACCTCTTCACCAACAGAAAGCACATCTTTGATGTTTGAGACCTTTTTATCAGCTATCTGTGAAATGTGGATAAGTCCGTCTATGCCGGGGATTATCTGGGCAAATGCTCCGAACGGAGTGATAGAAACTATCTTAGCCTTTATAACATCGCCTGTGTTATATTCAGATTCAAATTTTACCCACGGATTGTCTGCGTCCAGCTTGTAGCCAAGAGATATCCTGCCTGCTTCCTTATCAAGATCCTTAACGAAAACTTCGATAACGTCGCCAACATTAACGACCTCTGAGGGGTGCTTGATCCTGTTCCAGCTAAGCTCGGAAATGTGGACCATTCCGTCTATGCCGCCAAGGTCAACAAATGCGCCGTAATTTGTCAGGGACTTTACCTCGCCCTTGAATACATCGCCAACCTGAACGGTATCCCAGAATTTAGCTCTTGCAGCGTCCTTTTCGGCGTTGAGCACGGCTCTTATAGAACCTACCGCTCTGCCTCTCTGCTCGTTTACTTCTATGATCTTGAACTTAACGGTCTTTTTAAGGAGTTCTTCAAGTTTGTCATCTCTGCGGGCAGTTGCCTGAGAAGCAGGGATAAACACTCTTGTTCCCTCATAAAGAATAATTACTCCGCCCTTTACAACGCTTGAGACTGTTCCCTCAAGAACAGCATTTTCTTCCTTAGCCTTGAGGATCTTATCAAATCCGATAAGAGCGTCTACTCTTTTCTTGGAGAGCGTAACTATACCGTCAGCATCATTGACTTTGATAACGATAAGCTCTACTTCATCGCCGGGCTTTACAACGTCCGCAGGTTTAAGGGAGGGATCGTTTGTAAGCTCGTCCAGTGAAACATAACCGGTATGCTTTGTTCCTACATCAACAATGGCCTCTGCGTCATTAACAGCGGTTATGTAGCCCTTCACCCTCTGACCGGTATATATTTTTTTGAAAGAAGCGTCCAATGCCTCCTCAAAATTAAAGTCCTCGTCCAAATTCTGCAATTTTTCACTCATCTGGTTTACAACCTCCTTGATTATATGAGCCGGAGCCGAAGCGCCGGCAGTAACGCCGATAATAAATTTTTCACCGGTGTTATTTTTTGCAAGATCCTCGATTTGCTGAAGATCAAGCTCGTCCGCATTTTCAATATGTATGCAGACCTTACAGCTCCTGCCGCAGATATCCGCGAGCTTAACTGTATTTGAACTGTGTTTTCCGCCTATGACTATCATCATATCGGCGGAATTTGCCAGTCTCACCGCACTTTTCTGCCTTTCTGAAGTGGCGCTGCATATGGTATCCACCATTTCAGCCTGCGGACAGACCGACCGTACAATGTCTTTGCACTTTTCCCATATAGATATATTATACGTCGTTTGTGCGACAATTGCAACCTTTTTTTTGAATTTTGTATAATTTTTTTTCAAAAAATCATCGAGCTCTTTGTCGTCTGCGCAAATATTTGCCAAACTATTACAATAACTGACAATTCCTTTTACTTCCGGGTGATCTTTATCCCCCATGATTATAATATCATATCCGTCCGATGATTTTTCCGAAACGATCTTATGTATGCGCTTTACAAAAGGACAGGTGCCGTCCTCAAAGGATATGCCGCGTCTTTCAAGGACCTCAAAAACGTTTTTTTCAGCGCCGTGCGAACGGATTATTACCGTTTCGTCGGTAAGCTGTTCCATTTCCGGCAGATCGTTTATTATCCTGACGCCTTTACGGGCAAGCTCGTTCGTGACGTCCCTGTTATGGATAATTTCGCCATAGGTAACAACTTTTTTGCCGCTATTTAATATATTATACACGATTTTTACAGCTCTGTCAACACCAAAGCAAAATCCTGCATTTTCCGCAACAATAATTTCAGTTTTCATTAATATTTTCGTCCTCGTTTTCGGCTTTTCCCTCGACAAGCTCACGGATAGCATCCATTATCCTTGCCTTGACGGCTTTCAAAGCCTTTGGGGACGTATCGTCAACTGCGATCTCCTCTGCGGGTATCACCTTTCCGAAGCGGAGGGTGAGCTTTGAGCGGAAATGCAGCTTTTCGCCCTCGAAGATTATTCCGCACGGAAGAACGTCCGCGCCTGATTTAGCCGCAATAAGAGCAACTCCTGTTTTTCCTTTTCCGACCTTTCCGTCCTTGGAGCGCGTTCCCTCCGGAAATATCACAAGGTGCTTTCCCGAATTAAGGATATCCACCGCATCGTCAATTACTTTCATATCCCCTGCTCCGCGCTTTACGGGGAAAGCTCCCAGCATGGTTATGAACCATGCAAAGAGTTTATTTTTCTGAAAAAGCTCCTCTTTTGCCATATAAGTTACCGGGAGCTTCATAGGCATTGTGAGAATTACAGGGTCTGCATAGCTCCTGTGATTTGAAGCCATCACAAGAGGCTTGTCCTGAGGGATATTTTCCACACCCTCTATATGAAAATTATAGAAAAGTTTGTACACACCCATAGTAACATATCTTACAAAAGCGTTCAAAAGATCACCTCATTCATTGACCCTTACGGGAAATAGTTTCCTTTATCATTGAGATGACCGCTTCCACCGACTGCTCAAAATTCATATCCGTGTTGTCGCACAGAACAGCGTCATCAGCCTGTTTCAGCGGAGCGATATCCCTGTGTGAATCGTTGTAGTCACGCTCATTTACTTCCGCAAGCACCGAAGCAAACGTTACACATTCGCCCTTTTCGGTAAGCTCATTGTGACGGCGGCGGGCACGTTCTTCCGGAGAAGCAGTAAAGAAAATTTTCAGATCTGCGTTTGGAAGCACCACCGTTCCTATGTCGCGTCCGTCCATAATTACGTTATTTTCGGAAGCAATTTTTCTTTGCAGATCAAAAAGGAACGCCCTCACTTCCGGGATAGCCGAAACAGCCGACGCACCCATTGAGATCTCCGGCGTGCGTATTCTGTCGGAAACGTCCTCGCCGTTCAGAAAGACCCTTTGCGCCCCGTCAATAAATTTCAGTTCCGGCGTAATTTCCGTAAGCAGAGGAACGACTTCACCGGCGCTTTTGCAGTCCGCACCCTTTGAGACGGCGTAATAAGCAACGGAGCGGTACAGCGCTCCCGTGTCAACATAGATAAATCCCAGAGCCTTTGCGGCAGCTTTTGCAACGGTGCTTTTTCCTGCGCCGGCAGGACCGTCCATGGCAATATTTATCGGCATTTTATCACTTCCGTTTCTTAAAATCAAAGGTTTCCAATTCATGTTCTATAGCTTGAAGTTTTTTTGTTTGTTCATTTAACTCATTCTGAATGTAAGGTATATTATTTCCCGCATTCCACAAAGTTATTATTCCGACTATTAATTCAAAAGCGCTCAAAGCAGCAAAAAATCCCCATATATATGGCATAACCACAGCCAAGATAACAAACATGATTACAGATAATAACATATATTTGCCATTACGGATATCGGTTTCTTTTTTTTCGATCGCAACACTATATTTTTGTCTCGTTGCTTTAATATCAGCTTCTGCTCTGTTATAGCGTTCGCAAACTTCTGTCCACTCAAGATACTTCGCAGTTTTTTCGGCAAATATACGGGCATCTTCTTTTTCGCCGTCTTCAAGGACCTTCTTCATTTTCTCCATAGCGTCCTTTATCACATATTCCGGCGGATCGGTATTGTTAAAGTTATGTGACAATGCAATTATCATGTACTTGTAGCCTATGTATCTATAAGGATATATATCGGCAAACACCTTAAATGCCTTATATGCATTGTCATAATCTTTCAGCTTCAGAAAAGTTTTGCCTCGTTCCAGCATATGCTCATACCCGACCGGAAGATCCGGCGCAATATATTTCGGCAGGTCTTTGCTGTCGTCATAGTACCTGCTCCCGCAGTATTCACATACAAATATATCGCCCTGCCTGATAAGGTTCGGATTTCCGCATTTTTCGCATACAAGCTGTTTCAAAGGATCACTTCCATATTATTTCAAAAGCCTTTCCCAGTCTTTTTCCTTGAATCCCACAAGCACGGTATCACCGTCCACGGCAATGGGACGTTTTACCAGCATTCCGTCCGTTGCAAGCAGGCGGAGCATTTCCTCCTCGGACATATTATCCAGCTTGTTTTTCAGATCCATTTCACGGTAAAGAATGCCGCTTGTGTTGAAAAAATTCCGCAGGGGCAGTCCGCTCTTTTTATAAAGTCCGGAAAGCTCCTCATATGTGGGATTATTTTCCTTTATGTTTCTTTCCTCAAATGGGATTTTGTTTTCTTCAAGCCACTTCCGCGCTTTCACGCAGGTGGTGCATTTTGGATAACATATAAACTGCATTTTTAAATTCCTTTCATCTGAAAATGCTTAAAATACAGTAAAGAAGTCCGTAATCAGAAATTTCACAGTAAAACATATAACCTGTTCCTGCAAGCAGAAATGCAGGAAAAACTGCCAACAACAAAGCTGTCAATGTTTCCGCAAACAAGTATCTCCACATTGTAAAACACCCGTCAGGGTTTGCAAAAACCGTGATCTTATCCCCTGCGGAATATTCAAAACGCAGGAATTTGATGCGGTTTACAAAGTAGTTCATTGTGTCGTCATCTCTGAGAATGAGCGAGTGAACGCCGTCCTTATCTTCATAAGTGGCAACAGGCACAGCAAACCGTTTAAAGCCGTTCTCATCGGTAAAATATGTTCCGGAAACAACTTTCGCTTTTCGCCTTTTGCTGCGGATCATAAAAAGCAGTGTACAAAACGGTTTTTTCAGTATCCACAGCACTATTGCAAGCAAAATCAGTGAAGCTATCCCGTATATTATTGCGGCAAAATACATTGTTACTCGTAAACTTCATCGCACTTGCGGATAACTTTCGCGGGGCAGACCGTCACACAAGTGCCGCAGGAAGTGCATTTTTCGTAATCTATCACCGCAAGATTATCCACAACGTGTATAGCATCATTGGGGCACTTTTTCTCGCACATTTTACAGCCGAGACAACCGCTCTTGCACACCGTGCGGACGATCTTTCCCGGATCTTTAGATGAACAGCATACATCGACGGTCTTATCAACTCCTCGGATAACTATCAGCTTGTCGGGACAAGCCTTTGCGCACAGTCCGCAGCCGATACACTTGGATTTGTCCACCCTTGCAAGTCCGTCCTTTATTGAGATCGCTCCCTGCGGACAGACCTTAGCGCAGTCGCCGAAGCCAAGGCAGCCGTGGACGCAGCCCTTTGAACCGTTATAAAAACGGTTTGCCGCCTTGCAGGACTGAACTCCCTGAAAATTGAATTTATCTCCGGCAGTATTGCAGTTGCCGCTGCATTTTACAACAGCCACCTGAGGAACCATAGTCATTTCTGAAATTCCCATAAGCGCAGAGATCTTTCCGGCAGCTTCAGCGCCGCCCGGCTTGCACATATTGGTAGGAACGCCGTTCTGAACTATAGCTTTTGCATAATCCGCACAGCCTGAAAATCCGCACGCTCCGCAGTTTACCTGAGGAAGTATCTCGTTTACCGCTTCTATGCGTTCATCGGTCTTTACCTCGAAGATCTTCGAGCAGACTGTCAGCAATATCCCTGCCGCAAGACCTATTGCGCCGAAAACCAGCATCGGCATTATATATGTTGACATTTCAAATCATTCCTTTCACCGGGAAATTACCCGAACAGTCCCGAAAATCCCATAAAGCTCAGCGAAACTATCGAAGCCGCTATAAGAGTTGCAGGAACGCCCTTGAACATTTCGGGAACGTCTGCATTGTTCACCCTTGAACGAACGCCGCTGAAAATTACCAGCGCAAGGGTAAATCCCAGACCGCCTCCCAGAGAATTTACCAGTGACTCCGCAAACCCGAAGCCCTTGTCGATATTCAGTATCGTTACGCCGAGAACGGCGCAGTTCGTGGTTATAAGCGGAAGATATACTCCAAGAGCGTTATAAAGAGACTGAACTTTCTTTTTCAGCACCATTTCCACCAGCTGTACAAACAGCGCTATTATCAGTATGAAAGCAATGGTTTTCAGGTATTCAAGTCCCATTGGAACGAGGATAAACGTATATATCGGATATGTGCAGAGCGTTGCGCAGACCATTACAAACGTTACCGCCGCGCCCATTCCGGCAGCACTGTCCAGCTTTTTTGAAACGCCGAGGAACGGACATATTCCCATGAATTTTGAAAGCACGAAGTTATCCACAAGGATAGCGTTCAGAAGAATTACTATCAGCGTCATTCTGCCTCAGCCTCCTTTTTGCCCTCTGTTTTGTTGTAGGACGGGCAGTTTTCCGCATGAGGACAAGCTGCGCAGCCCACCTCCGCAGGAGCTTTTCTGCCGGCTATCTTGTTCACGAGGGCTATTATCACACCAAGGGTGAAGAATCCGCCTGCCGACATAATGAACAGCGTCATGGTCACCGGCAGATGAAGATCAATGCCGAACCATTTGCCCGTACCGATGATCTCGCGTATGCTGCCCATTGCGAACAGCGCAAGGGTAAATCCCAGACCCATTCCCACAGCGTCAAGCACGGACGAAAGCACGCTGTTTTTTGAAGCAAAGGCTTCTGCTCTGCCGAGGATTATACAGTTTACCGTTATAAGGGAAAGATACAGTCCCAATGCGTCATAAAGCTCCGGCAGATAACCTTTCATAAGAAATTCTATCAGCGTTACGAAACTTGCGATTATAACTATGAAGCAAGGCAGACGAACGGCTTTTGGAATGACATTTTTCAGCAGCGAAATAACAAGGTTTGAACAGATAAGCACGAACGTTGTTGCCAGTCCCATGCCTATGCCGTTTGACGCCATTACCGTTACAGCCAGCGTAGGGCACATTCCCAGCAGCGTTACAAGAGTAGGATTTTCCTTTATGATGCCCTTTGTCAGCTCTTTGAGCATACCCTTATTCTTTGGTTTTCTGACATCTTCTTTTATCTCAGCGGTCGTTTCAGCCATTGTCCTCACCCTCTTCCCTGTTCATTTCATCATAAGCGTTAAGAGCAGTTTTTACAGCGCTGTACATTCCCTTTGAAGAAAATGTTGCTCCGGAAACGGCGTCAAGTGTAAATCCGCTTCCGCTGTCTCCGAGCGCTTCATTATAAAATGAAAGCTCATTGATCTTCTGTCTTGTTCCCCATACGGATCTTTCCTTTACCGGTCCGCTGTCCTCCTCCGAAGCTGTCATTTCCTTTGTAACTCCCTTGAACTGGTTCAGGAAACTTTCCTCCTGAACTCTTGTGCCAAGACCCGGCGTTTCGCCTATGGTAAGTATTGAAATACCGCTTACTCCGCCGTTTGTGTCTATCCCCACAAGGACATGAAGTCCTCCGGTAGAATATCCGTTTGCCGTAATTTCAAAGGCTGTATTAGTTCCGTCGGATATAACGGAATCAACACCGTCATAGGTCAGTACGCTGCCGTCATCATTTTTCAGCATTTCAAAGCCGTCCGCAGAGCCGTACAGCTCGGTAAGACCGGATTCAAGCTTTTCGGTTATAACGCCTGTATTGTCCACATATGTAGCCTGATATGCCGCCACTAAAAGTCCGCAGGTAATAATGCATATCAAAGTAAGCACCAGAGGCGGCTTGATCTTTTCGTTGAACATCATTTACCGCTCCTTTCAGCTTTTTTTGCTCCGAACGGCACCGTTCTTGTGAGCTTATCTATATAAGGCGTAAGCAGGTTCATAATAAGTATCGAGAACGAAACGCCCTCCGGATAGCTTCCGAAGCTCCTTATAACAAAGGTTATCACTCCGCAGCCTATTCCGAAAATTATCTTGCCCTTTGTGGTGATAGGCGTAGTTGCATAATCCGTTGCCATAAAGAAAGCGCCTATGAGAAGTCCTCCCGCAAGAACGCCGTAAAGCGTTTCCGTTCCGCTTCCGGTATAAAGGAACGTCAGAAGCGCAAACGAACCTATAAAAGCGATCGGTGTAGCAGGAGAAATTACCCTTATAATTATCAGGAACAGTCCGCCTGCAATAAGAGCAGCCGCACAGGTCTCACCGATACAGCCGCCTGTCTCTCCGAAAAACATCTCTCCCAGCGTAAACGGAGCCATTTTGTAGTTCACGCCGTTTTCTGTGTATGTAAGCCATTCAGCGGCAAGAGGAGTTGCCCCCGTCTTAGCGTCCACCAGATCGCTGTACCAGTAAGGAACTGCCCAGTTATTCGACATATAGGACGTAAATGAAAGCATAAGAACTATTCTTGCAGTGATCGCAGGATTTGCAAAATTCTGACCGATACCGCCGAAAAGCTGCTTGACTATCACTATCGCAACGAAGCTGCCTATAACAGCCACATACACCGGCACCGTTGCAGGAAGATTCATTCCCAGCAGAAGTCCGGTAACTATAGCCGACAGATCGGAAACGGTCTGCTCTTTTTTCATTATAATGCGGCAAAGAGCCTCAAATACCACGCAGGAAACGATACATACCGACATTATCAGCGCCGCTCTCGCCCCGAAAAATACGCATCCTGCCATTGCAGCCGGGATAAGAGCTATTATTACCATCATCATTACCTTTGCCGTGGAATTATCTGCAGCCCGGTGAGGTGACGGTGAAACATATAAACCTTTCAAATCATCAAGTCCTTCTTTATTCTATTATTGTGTACCTGTGTAAAAGCCCGGATCATTTTCTTGGGATAAGCATTTTTGCAAGCTGGTTTATCTCCGCCAACGGACGGTGAGCCGGACAAGCATATGAACAGCAGCCGCAGTTCATGCAAAGCGTAACTTTCAGCCTTTTCAGTTCTTCAACGTCCTTTGCCTTGTAAGCGCTTTCTATCGCCACGGGCATAAGGTTGAACGGGCAGGTCCTTACGCATTTTCCGCAGCGGATACAAGCCGTGGTCTCCGGCATTTTTCCCTCTTTGAATGCAAGAACGGCATTGTTATTCTTTATTATGGGCTGCTCTGTATCATAAAGACAGATACCCATCATAGGACCGCCGTAAAGGACTTTTTTCGCCTCTGTAGCTCCGCAGTATTCCAGAAGCTCGGACACCCTTGTTCCTATGGGAACAAAATAATTTCCGGCATTTTTAGTTACTGCGTCGCCTGCGATCGTTATTCGCCGGCTGACAAGAGGCATTCCTGTTCTTGCATAGCGGTAAATGCTTGCCACCGTGGAAACGTTCATAACGATAACTCCCTGATGTACCGGAAGCTCTCCTTCTTCAACGATACGTCCTGTTGCGGAATAGACTATGACCTTTTCCGCACCCTGAGGATAGGAAGATTTCAGCGTGACAATGTCGATAGATCTTATCTCTTCCGTTTTTTCCTTCATCAGTTTTATTGCCTCGGGCTTATTGTCCTCGATGCAGAACTTGCACAGCGGTATTCCCAGATATTTCTGCACCATAAGGATACCCTCGATAACGTCCGTCGGAGACTCAAGCATCTCCCGGTAATCGCTGGTTATGTAAGGCTCACATTCCGCAGCGTTTATTATAAGCGTGTCAACAGGCGTTTTTACCGGATCGTAATTCAGCTTTATATGCGTCGGGAATCCTGCGCCTCCCAGTCCGGTAAGACCGCTTTCACGGACAGCCGCTATGAGCGACTGTGTATCGTTTATTTCCGGAGGAGCTACATCCGGACAGACGCGCTGTTCCCCGTCCGATTCAATAACGACTGCCTTGCACGTCGCTCCGTTCGCAAGCAGGAAATCGGTGATATCTGTCACCGTTCCCGAAACGGGAGAGTGTATCGGCGCAGACATGAAAGCGTCCGTATCGCCTATCTTCTGACCGACAGTGACCGTATCACCTTTATTTACAATACATTCGCAGGGTGCGCCCATGTGCTGTGACATGGGAACTACCACGCTTTTCGGAAGCGGGAACTCTGTTGTCTCGCAATCCTTGGTTCCTTTATCATGCCGCAGCTTTATTCCGTTCAATTTATTCATTAACGTTCCTCCCTGAATAGATTATATATGATAAATTATGAATGTTCATCAGCTTACGGAAGTGTCCGTATTTTTCTCCGCAACCGGAAGTATCCTTTTCATCTGCGGCAGAACGGCTTTAAGTATAAGTCCCGTACATATTCCCGTCAGCACCGAGCTTACCGCAAGTATAGCGCCATAGGCAAAGACCGAAGCCGTTTTCATCAGCACCGAAGCTGCCGCAAGCTGTCCTGCCGAATGTGACAGTGCTCCCAGTACGCTTATCAGTATATAGGAAGCATTTGTTCTGCGGAACAATACCGCCGTTACCGCAAAAGCCGCCAGACTTCCGCAGAATGACATAACGCCTGCCGTAAATCCTCTTGTGACAAGCACCATAAGCGCTTTCAGCAAGGTAAGCAATAATGCCGACGGCAGGTTAATGCAGACTATAGCCGCCATAACGACTATGTTTGAAAGTCCCGCTCTCATTCCTGCCGGCAGGAATGCCGAAAATGCGCTGTCCAGTATATTCAGCGCAGAAGATACTGCGAAAAGCAGTCCCATTACGGCAATATAACGGGCATAAGAAAATTTTTCCGGTTTAAAAATATCTTTCATGATGTCACCTCACAAATCCGTCAATATCTTCGGTATCTTTTCCGTTTTTCCCTCTGACGGTAATTACTACCTTGTTGGGAACGCACACTGCCGTCTCTCCGGCGCGGCAAAGTCTGCCGGTCATCATGCATATCCTATCCGGACAATCGCTTTTGCTGACGCATATCCCGCCGTCCGAAACGGTAAATTCCATTTCCCCCGTCTGCGGATATGAATACACGCCGTTAATATCAAGAGCGGCCGTACCGATAATTTCTCCGCCGCAGGATATTTCGGCATACACACCGTCATTTTCCGCAGCAGCACCAACAAGAAAATATATCAGCGGCACTGCAAGCAGCAGTATGATCGGTATTATATCAGCCGGACGGAAGAGCTTTCTGCCGTCCGGATCTTTTTCTGAAAATTTTTTCATAAATTCAAAAAATATCCTTTCGTGGAAAGCTGTTATATCACAAAAAAACAAGTTAAAAAATTTCAACAAATAAGTGAAATTTCTCAATGTGCATACAAAATTATTTTACCTCAAATCGTTCATAAAGTCAATAGAAAAATGCTGTAAAAATTTATTAACTGTCAACACGCACAAAATTTTCTGCTCAAAACGTCCATATGTTCAAGCAGTATACAACAAAAAATAAAGACCGCCGACTTATCCGGTCAGCGGTCTGAACGTTTCAATTCACATCAAACACCGTATTTAACAGTGGAAACAGGGATACCAACGCCCATTGTTGAAGCTACAACGCAGGACTTGATATAAGTACCCTTTGCAGCAGCAGGCTTAGCCTTTACGATAGCTTCAAGAAGCGTATCAAAGTTCTGGCTGAGCTTATCAGCTCCGAAAGAAGCCTTTCCTATAGGACAGTGGATAATATTTGTCTTGTCAAGGCGGTACTCGATCTTACCTGCCTTAGCTTCTGTAACAGCCTTGGCAACATCAGGAGCTACAGTACCTGCCTTGGGGTTAGGCATAAGACCGCGGGGTCCGAGGATCCTTGCAGCCTTTCCGACAACGCCCATCATATCCGGGGAAGCAACGCATACATCGAAATCGAGCCAGTTTTCCTTAACGATCCTGTCAACGAGATCTGCGCCGCCTACATAATCTGCTCCTGCTGCCTTTGCAGCCTCTTCCTTGTCCTCCTTGCAGAATACCAGTACGCGTACTTTCTTACCTGTTCCATTAGGAAGAACTACCGCGCCTCTTACCTGCTGGTCGGCGTGACGTGAGTCAACGCCCAGACGAACGTGTACTTCTATTGTTTCATCAAACTTAGCCTTTGCATTCTGGCAAGCCAGTGCAAGCGCTTCATCACTTTCATAAAGCTTTGTTTTGTCAACAGCTTTAGCGCTTTCGTTATATTTCTTACCGTGTTTCATTATAAATTTCCTCCTTTAAGTGGTAAATGTCTCCATTGAGACTCTTTAGCGGATAGTTCCTCCCACCATAGGCTGACGGAAACAAAATGTCCGCCGCAGCGAGCTTAACGCTCTTCCGATCAGTCAACTACCTCAACGCCCATAGAACGGCAGGTTCCTGCTATCATGCTCATAGCGGATTCGATATTAGCCGCATTAAGATCGGGCATTTTAGTTTCAGCGATCTTTCTTACCTGTTCCTTGGTGATCTTTCCGACCTTGGTCTTGTTAGGAACACCGGAACCGCTCTCAAGACCGATAGCCTTCTTTATAAGGACTGCTGCCGGCGGAGTCTTTGTAATAAATGTGAACGAACGGTCTGCATATACCGTGATAACAACAGGGATTATAAGACCAATATCATTCTTTGTTCTTTCGTTAAATTCCTTTGTAAAAGCCATGATATTAACACCGTGCTGACCGAGTGCCGGACCAACCGGGGGAGCAGGAGTAGCCTTTCCTGCTGCGATCTGAAGCTTTATCAAGCCAACTACTTTCTGTGCCATTGCTTTCGCACCTCCGTAAAATAAGAACATAAGGTTCTTTCAAAAATTTAAAGTTTCTTATCAATATTCATCAGAAGCCGCCACCATGGTGATATCGAAGGACGCCGTAGTGTCTCTGCCGAACATGGATACCTTGACGTTTACGGTCATATTTTCCGTATCCACGCTTTCGACCTCTCCCACAATTCCCTCCATAGGACCGGAAGTGATCTTTACCTTGTCGCCCGCCTTGTAATTTACTTCTACGGACGCCGGCTTCTTGTCCGCGTCAACACCCAGAGCAGCCGCTTCCTTATCGGTGAGCGGAACGGGCTTTGACCCGGGTCCGACAAAACCGGTACAGCCTCTTGTATTTCTTACAACGTACCATGAATCATCGGTAAGGATCATTTTCACCAGAACATATCCGGGGAAAATTTTCCTTTCTACTTCACGCATCTGATTTTTTTCGTTCATTTCCATTACCATTTCGGTAGGGACCTGTACTTCTTCTATCAGATCATGGAGCTTACGGTTTTCCACTACTTTCATTATAGTCTGCGCGACCTTATTCTCGTAGCCTGAATATGTGTGAATGACATACCATTTTGCCGATTCTGACATAATTATGACCATTCCTTTCTTCCGCTGTACGTTTACCGCAGGAAGCCGACATACATCAGCCTGTTGCGAGTTTGAGCAATGCTGTAAGCACACTGTCTATAGCCCATACGGCTATACCGCTCACGCACATTCCTATAAGAACTACCGTGGTATTGTTGAGGACCTTTTTCCATGAAGGCCATGTTACCTTTTTGATCTCACTTTTAAGATCCTTCAGATACTTCACAACGCCGTTCTGCTTTTTAGCTCCGGACTTTCCGGATTTTTTAGCCTTTTCGCGGTCATTCACGATCTTATTGGCTTTAGCTTCCGCCTGAGCGACAAGTGAAGATTTTGATTTCTTCTTTGCATCAGCCACTGTTCACACCTCACTTACTTAGTTTCCTTGTGAAGAGTATGCTTTCTGCAGAACTTACAATACTTGTTCATTTCAAGTCTGTCCGGGTCATTTTTCTTGTTTTTCTTGGTATTGTAGTTTCGCTGCTTGCATTCAGTGCAAGCCAATGTTACCTTTACTCTCATATCGGCACCTCCTAATTAGCGTTTCGATCTCGCAGGGGAACCCTTCCCCTGTGCCTCCCTCTTTAGAACCGTCCGGGCTGACTCGCAGGGACGCTCCGAGAAGCCTTTATCCGCGCCGCTTTTTAAAAATGGGCACAAAAAAACAAGCCTCTGCAAGAGGTAATAATATCATACCACATTACAAAGGCAGTTGTCAAGCATTTTTTTTAATTTTTGCAAAAAACTTTTCCTTGGGACTATTTTCCGTATGAACCTACGCTCAATCTGTTGAGAGCGCGCTTCAATTTCAGTTCTGCTCTGTCAAGAGCGTGTCTGTCCTGTTCCTCGCTGAGCCTGCGCCTTGCGTCCTCTTCGGAGCGCTTTGCCCTTTCTATATCTATATCTTCGCCCCATTCTACGGCATTGGCAAGTATAGACACCTTATTTCCGCCGACTTTCAGAAGTCCGGTCGAAACAGCCGCTACATGCCATTCTCCGTTATCCTGCTTTATTTTAAGAGGTCCGGACGGCAAAGAAGCCACAAGGCTGGTATGATTTGCCATTATGCCTATATCGCCCTCTGTTGTCCTGACGATGATCTGGGTAGTCTCCCCGTCGAAAAAAACCTTTTCCGGCGTAACTACGATAAGCCTGAACGAAGCCGCCATACGGGAACACCCTCCTTAAACATTTTCTGAATTTTTTGCCTTTTCGATAACATCGTCGATAGTTCCTGCAAAAAGGAACGCCGATTCCGGAAGATCATCATGGAGACCTTCGATTATTTCTTTAAATCCGCGGATAGTTTCCTTCAAAGGAACATATTTGCCCTGCATACCGGTGAACTGTTCCGCAACGTTGAACGGCTGCGACAGGAAACGCTGTATCTTTCTTGCCCTTGAAACAGTGAGCTTATCCTCGTCGGAAAGCTCGTCCATGCCCATTATTGCGATGATATCCTGCAATTCCTTGTAACGCTGTAGGATATTCTGCACCGCTCTTGCAGTTTCATAATGCTCCATTCCTACAATATCGGGAGAAAGTATCCTTGATGTGGAATCCAGAGGATCAACTGCGGGATAAATTCCCAGCGAAGCTATGTTTCTTGAAAGCACCGTAGTAGCGTCCAGATGAGCAAAAGTCGTTGCCGGAGCAGGGTCCGTCAGGTCGTCGGCAGGAACATATACAGCCTGTACCGACGTGATCGAGCCTTTGTTTGTGGAAGTTATCCTCTCCTGAAGAGCGCCCATTTCCGTTGCCAGAGTAGGCTGGTATCCTACAGCCGACGGCATACGTCCAAGCAGCGCGGACACCTCCGAGCCTGCCTGCGTAAAGCGGAAAATATTATCAATGAACAGCAGCACGTCCTGACCCTCTACATCGCGGAAATATTCCGCCATTGTAAGTCCGGAAAGTCCTACTCTCATTCTTGCTCCGGGAGGCTCGTTCATCTGACCGTAAACAAGAACGGTCTTTTCTATAACTCCCGACTCGGTCATTTCGTTGTAAAGATCGTTGCCCTCTCTTGTACGTTCGCCGACGCCCGTAAATACGGAAATTCCTCCGTGTTCATTGGCAACATTGTTTATAAGCTCCTGTATAAGAACGGTTTTTCCGACGCCTGCGCCGCCGAAAAGACCTATCTTACCTCCTTTAAGGTAAGGACAGATAAGGTCTATTACCTTTATGCCGGTCTCAAGAACTTCATTTGAAGCAGTCTGCTCTTCATAGGAAGGCGGCTCACGGTGTATAGCCCACCTCTCCTTTGTGACCGGAGCAGGCTTATTGTCAACGGGTTCACCCAGAAGATTGAATATCCTTCCGAGAGTTTCCTTTCCCACCGGAACTGTGATAGGCGCGCCTGTGTCAAGGGCGTCAACGCCTCTTACAAGACCGTCGGTCGACGCCATTGCAATGCAGCGTACAACATCATCTCCGATATGCTGCGCTACCTCGCAAACAAGCGTTTCGCCGTTATGCTGTATCTCAATAGCATTCAGAAGATTTGGAAGATTTTCCTTTGTGAACTGTATATCCACAACGGCGCCTATTATCTGAACTACCTTGCCGATATTTTTCTGCGGCATTTATAATATCTATCCTTTCCTGCGCCGACGATACGGCTTATTTGGGAGAATTTTCAACAATTTATACTCTGTAAGGATCCCGGTCATTCCTGCGCCGAAGCGCCGCCCACTATCTCGGTGATCTCCTGTGTTATAGACGCCTGACGCGCGCGGTTATAAAGCAGGGAAAGACTGGATATCATTTCGCCGGCATTGTCCGAAGCGGACTCCATAGCCGTTCTTCTTGCAGCCTGTTCGGAAGCAAAACTGTCCACTACAGCGCCGAAAATTATCCCCGTTATATATTTCGGGACTATCGAATCAAAAACATCTCTCGGTGAAGGTTCATATATAGGCAACTCCTTGCTTTTTTCAGCTCTGTCATCTTTTATATCCAGCGGAAGCAGCGAAAGGCTTCCGGCTCTTTGCAGCAATGGAGAAACATATTCCGTCCTGAACATCTCCACTCTGTCAGCCTCGCCCTTTACGAACGGATAAACTATTTTATCGGAAATATCCGCCGCACGGTATATATTCATTCCCTCCGCAGCGTTTATATAGCTGTCCATAACATCATATCCGCGCTTTGTGAAATATTCGGAAGCCTTTTTGCCTATAGCGACTATCTTTATCCATTTGCCCTCGGCTCTGAGTTCGTCTATACGAGCCTGCGCAAGTTTGAGAACGTTGGAGTTGAACCCTCCTGCAAGTCCCCTGTCGCCTGCAATTACCACAAGCATGACCGTCTTTACCTCGCGCCGTTTCATATACTGTGAGAAAAATCCGGGATTTTCCGCCTGTATATCGCACATCGTGTCATACAGCGCGTTGAAGAAAGGACGCGCATTATCCGCCTTTTCCTTGGCTTTCCTCAGCTTTGAAGAAGCTACCAGTTCCATTGCCTTGGTTATCTGCATAGTTGACTCAACGCTTTTTATGCGTCTTTTTATGTCCTTCATGTTTCCGGAAGCCAAACCGCATCCTCCTTTCCGGACTATGCCTTTTCATTCATCATCTTGCCGACAGGAATTTCTGCACGAAAGCCGAAAGCATTTCTTTCAGGGCTTCCTCATTTTCCTTGGTAAGATCCTTTGTTTTCTTTATCGAATCTATTATCTCCGGGTGAGTTTCGTCCGCAAATTCAAAAAGTTCCTTTTCAAATTCGGAAACCAGTTCAAGAGGGATATCTTTCAGATATCCGTGAGTAACGGCATATATTATCAGCACCTGATGTTCTACCGTCAGCGGAGAATTTCTTCCCTGCTTCAGCACCTCCACCACACGTTCACCAAGAGCAAGACGTTCCTTCGTATCCTTGTCAAGGTCTGAACCGAACTGCGAGAACGCCTGAAGTTCACGGTACTGTGAATATGTCAGCTTCAATGAGCCGGAAACTTTCTTCATAGCCTTGATCTGAGCCGCGCCGCCTACACGGGAAACGGAAATACCCGGGTTTACGGCAGGTCTTACGCCTTCGTTGAACAGATCCGTTTCAAGGAATATCTGACCGTCCGTAATGGAGATAACATTTGTAGGTATATAAGCGGAAACGTCTCCCGCCTGTGTTTCGATTATCGGCAGCGCCGTAAGAGAACCTCCGCCGTAATTTTCATTCAGATTGCATGCACGTTCCAGAAGTCTTGAATGGAGATAGAAAACATCTCCCGGATACGCCTCACGTCCGGGCGGTCTTTTAAGGAGCAGCGACAGGGCGCGGTAAGCCACAGCGTGCTTTGAAAGATCGTCATAAACGCAAAGTACGTCTTTTCCCTGTTCAAGGAAATATTCGCCCATAGCGCAGCCTGCATACGGAGCGATATACTGTAACGGAGCAAGCTCCGAAGCCGTTGCTGAAACTACTATCGTATAGCTCATCGCGCCGTTCTTTTCAAGTATATCCACAACGTTTGCCACCGTAGAACGCTTCTGACCTATGGCGACATAAATACATATAACGTCCTTATCTTTCTGATTTATAATAGTATCAAGAGCAATAGCCGTTTTTCCCGTCTGACGGTCGCCTATGATAAGCTCACGCTGACCGCGTCCTATCGGTATCATTGAATCTATTGCCTTTATACCTGTCTGAAGCGGTCTGTTTACCGACTGCCTTGTAATGATTCCCAGAGCGGTACGCTCAATTGGCATAGTTTTATCTGTAAGGATCGAACCTTTTCCGTCAATAGGCTGACCAAGGGAATTAACAACTCTTCCGAGGAGCTCCTCGCCGACCGGCACAGAAACTATCCTGCCGGTGCTTTTTACCGTGTCGCCTTCCTTGATATCGGCGTCGGAACCCAGCATTACCGCGCCTACAAAGCCGCGTTCAAGGTTCAGAGCCATAGCATAAACGCCGTTTTCAAATTCAAGGAGTTCGCCGGACATACATTTTTCCAGTCCGTGTATCCTTGCTATGCCGTCACCGACGGTAACAACGGTACCCACGTCTGTAAGCTCTATCTTGGACTGATAATTCTTTATCTGTTCCTTGATTATGCCTGTTATTTCATCGGGGCGCAGATCCATGGAAATGACCTTCCTTTCTAAAAGCTTATCCGCAGATATAATGTCTGATGCGGAATAATTCCGTCAGTGATATCAGGCGATAACGCCCTTTATCTGTTTCTGCAAAGCATCGAGCTTTGACTTTACCGAGCCGTCGGTCATGGTGTTGCCGTAATTCAGTATGATTCCGCCCATAATTGACGGATCAACATTTTCGGTAAGTATGACCGTTTTTTTCATAACGGCTTCCAGCTTTGCCTTTAATTTTATCCTGAGGGTATCCGAAAGCGGTATACTCGTCGTAACTTTCACCTCAGCGATATTTTTCATTTCATACCAGCGTTCTCTGTAATCCTCCGCAATTCCGGGGATCAGCGCCGCCCTGCCGTTTTCGGCTGCAACGCACAGAAGATTATATGAAGTGTCGGAGATCTTTCCCTTGAATGTTCTTTCGATGACCGAGAGCTTTTCCGCAATGGTCACCGTCGGAACGGTAAGGAATTTTCCAAGCTCCGGCGCGGAATCGAAAATTTCCGCCAGAGCGTCCAGCTCCTCTTTTACCTCGTCGGCATTTCCCTGCTCTTTTGCAAGCTCAAAGACCGCTTCGGAGTATACCTTTTCCGCCTTGCCCGTCATTCCGTATCACCAAGGTCGTCGATGAAACTTTCGATAAGCTGTTCATGCGTTTTAGCGTCAAGTTCTTTTGATACGACGCTTGAAGCAATGGACATGGCAATATCGGATATTTCATCTTTTATCTGATTTACAGCGCGTTTCTTTTCCTTTTCAATGTCGGCTTCCGCCTTGCCGAGTATGCCCTTTGCTTCGTCCTTTGCCTCGGATATTATCTCCTCCGAGCGCAGCTGAGCGCGCTTCGTGGCATTCTTGACGATCTCGGCGGATTCCTCCTTAGCCGCGGAGAGCTTGTCGGTATATTCGGTTTCAAGCTGCTTGGCGTTGGCGTATGCCTTGTCCGCGTCCTCGTAGGTCTTGGCGACCTCCGTTTTCCGGGATTCAAGTATGGCATTCACCCTGTCGAAAAGAAAATGCTTGATGACCAGAAACAGGATCAGAGTGTTCAATATCGTACCGGCAATAGTTGTCCAGTCGATAGAAAAGAAATCAAAATACATAGGTCCGATTTTCATAGACTGATCTTTTCCTCCTGTTCCGCAAAATATTCATTTCCGGAACTCATGCTCCGGCGATCTGATACGGACCGTAACTGACCGTACCGTCCTGCCGCATATACTGCTGCCGGGACAATCAGCCCGGCATTCCGGTAAGAAGTTTAAGGAACGGATTCATCCACAGCAGGACTATAGCAACGAACAGACCGTAGATACCCGTTGTTTCTGCAACGGCGCAGCCGATGAACATTGTAGAAGTTGCCGTGCCTTTGATCTCCGGCTGTCTGCCGATAGTTTCAATAGCCTTTCCTACCGCAAAGCCCTCACCGATACCGGGGCCGATACCTGCGATCATTGCAAGTCCCGCGCCAATAGCCTGAGCCGCAAGAACGGTAGCCTGAGCGTTCAATAAAGCCTCATTCATAGAATTCATAGAATTTTACCTCCAAAAAATTATTCTTTGCCCATTTTGATATATGCCATAGTAAGCATTATGAATACATATGACTGTATAGCACCCGAGAACAGGTCGAAATATATCGACAGCACTGCCGGGATACCTATCTGGAAGATATTGAAATAGTAAACGTCAGCGTTAAGTCCCAGCAAGCCGTATACCGACGCGCTGAGCGCACCGAGAGCGCCGTACAGTATCATCGTTATTATCATGCCGCCGCAGACGTTTCCGAAAAGACGGAGCGCCATTGATACCGGCGTTGCGACCTCGCTTATGATATTCAAGGGGTTCACAAAGCTGAAAAGATACTTTCCTACGCCGTTATAGCGTATCTTCGTATATGTTATGAGTGTGAACGTCATCAGCGCCAGTCCGCCGGTAACGCTTATATCCGCAGTAATGCTCCTGAAGCCTATCATTGATATGAGCGTTCCGATTATTATATAGGAGAACACCGCCGCAATATACGGAGCATAGCCCATAAGATCCCTGCCCATATTGCTCTCTATCATGTTGTTGACGGTCTTTACGATATATTCGGCAGCGCATTGCCGCTTTGTTTCGGGTATCTTTTTAAGATCCTTCGTAAGAACAAGGCACAGCACAAGAACTATCAGGATCACTATCCAGCCGGTGACTACCGATTCCGATATCGAAAAAATAATGCTGCCGTCATCGGAAAGCAGCGATATCATCCGCTTCGGACCCTGTACCTCCACATTCATGCTATCATCTTCCCTTCTTTTTTATCACCGCGTCAAGAGTATAAGCGATCTTCGGATAAAGCTGCGGCAGCGCCGCCGCTATAAGGTCTATCTGCGGCAGCTTCACGCAGGCGTAGAAAAGCAGTCCCACAATGAACAGCCTCAGGATATACGAGCCGAACATAAAGCCCTTTGCCATGCCGACCGTTTTTTCCACCGCATACTCGGACGATTTCCCGAGAATTATAAAATTCAGAGCCATGACCGCAGTTCCCGAAAGGAGCCCTAACGGTATCTCAAGTCCGAATTTATACACAGGGAGCGTGATAATGTATATAATAACATCAAGGATCAGCGCGCGCGGCAAAAGGAATTTCAGTTCCCTGACTATCATTTCGCTGAATATCCTTCCGGACATCTGTTATCAGTTCTCCTTCCGCGCCGTTTTCGCATAGCTTTTAAAGCATTATCAAAAAATACATTTTTATTATACCATTTTCATCGAAAAATTTCAACTGTTTTTTTCCCTTTTAAAAAAATTCGTGATTTTTTATAAAAACTATTGACAAAACCGGAGAAATCAAGTATAATGTAATGTACTGTCCGACACCGGGGCGTAACTCAGTTTGGTAGAGTGCTTGGTTTGGGACCAAGATGCCGCAGGTTCGAGTCCTGTCGCCCCGACCACTTTATTAATTATAACCGGAAAGCTCCGGTAAGTAAACAGACAAAACAAGCCAAACGTCTGAATTTTATGCAAATGCCGGCTGAATGTAAGGATAGTCAGCATGAAATCCTTTTTCTTCCGGATTTATGCCGATAAGATATTAACAAATTGTAAAACATTATAAACCTGCTTGACAAAATCAATGCCGGGTGATATACTTATTAAGTCGTTTAAACGAGGACAGCGTTATTCAAGCTGGTGTAGCTCAGTTGGTAGAGCAGCTGATTTGTAATCAGCAGGTCGGGGGTTCGAGTCCGTCCACCAGCTCCATTTATGTTATCCAATATTTATGGAAGAGTTCCCGAGGGGTCAAAGGGGACAGACTGTAAATCTGCTGCTTCGGCTTCGGTGGTTCGAATCCACCCTCTTCCACCAGATACGTCCTGCATTTGCAGGACGTAATTTTTTGCACAGGAATATTTCCCGTTTATCCGGAAATAGAAACACAAGTACAGGAAGGAAATTTTTATGGTTAGAAACGACCTGAGAAACGTTGCTATAATAGCTCACGTTGACCACGGAAAAACTACGCTCGTTGACGAAATGCTGAAACAGGCAGGCGCTTTCCGTGAAAATCAGAACGTCGCCGAAAGAGTTATGGACTCCAACGATCTTGAACGTGAAAGAGGAATTACGATACTTGCAAAAAACACTGCCGTTACCTATAAGGACGTAAAAATAAACATCATAGATACTCCGGGCCACGCCGATTTCGGCGGAGAAGTAGAACGCGTCCTGAAAATGGTGGACGGCGTTGTGCTCCTTGTTGACGCCGCGGAGGGCTGTATGCCCCAGACAAGGTTCGTTCTTCAGAAAGCCCTTGAAATGGGACACAGGATAATCATAGTCGTAAACAAGATAGACCGTCCCGACGCCCGTCTT
The DNA here is from genome assembly GCA_947627905.1 of uncultured Clostridia bacterium. Taxonomy (GTDB): domain Bacteria; phylum Bacillota; class Clostridia; order Oscillospirales; family Ruminococcaceae; genus RGIG8773. Next base: position 4,180 of record CANQXX010000018.1, on the reverse strand, counting down.
GACGAAATAGGCGATGAAGTGCTTGAACTTCTCCTTGACCTTGACGCCAGCGATGAGCAGCTTGAAAGTCCTATCCTTTTCTGTTCCGGACGTTCAGGAACGGCTTCGTTCAGCCAGTATGAAACGGGAACGGATCTTGTTCCGCTGTTTGAAACTATCCTGAACCATATACCCGCTCCCGAGGGTGACCCGGACGCTCCCCTGCAGATGCTGATATCTTCCATAGACTATAACGATTATGTAGGAAGAATTGGCATAGGACGTATCGAACGCGGAACTATAAAAGTCGGTCAGCAGGTGATCGTAGGCGATTATCACGAAACAAGAAAGCCATTCAACAGCAAGGTAGTCACCCTTTATCAGATAGACGGTCTTAACCGTGTTCCCGCCGAAGAAGCAAAAGTCGGAGATATAGTATGGATATCCGGCATTGAAAACATTACTATCGGCGATACGCTTTGTGATGCTGACAATTATGAACCCGTTCCGTTCGTTAAAATTTCCGAACCGACAGTTGAAATGACTTTCTCGGTAAATGACAGTCCTTTTGCCGGACGTGAGGGGAAATTCGTTACTTCCCGCCAGCTCCGCGAAAGGCTTTTCAAGGAGATACTCCGGGACGTTTCCCTGCGCGTATCCGAGACAGACAGTACGGACAGCTTTATCGTTGCAGGACGCGGTGAAATGCACCTTTCCATTCTTATAGAAACAATGCGCCGGGAGGGTTACGAGCTTTCCGTTTCCACACCGAGAGTTCTCTATAAAGAAATAGACGGCGTAAAATGCGAACCTGTGGAACGTCTTGTAATAGATGTTCCGGAGGAATCCGTCGGCGCAGTAATGGAAAAACTCGGCACAAGAAAAGCCGAGCTCCAGTCCATGCACCCGGTAGGAAGCCGCATGAAACTCGAATTTCTTATCCCGTCGAGAGGACTTTTCGGATACAAATCCGAATTTCTCACCGACACCAAGGGCGAGGGCGTTATAAGCTCGGTATTTGAAAAATATGAACCCTACAAGGGTGAGATCCCCAGAAGAAGCTCCGGTTCGCTCATCTGCTTTGAAGCAGGCGAAGCCGTTACTTACGGGCTTTTCAACGCTCAGGAGCGCGGCTCTCTGTTTATCGGCGCAGGCACTCAGGTCTATGAGGGAATGGTAGTAGGCGCATCTCCCAAATCCGAGGACTTAGTTGTAAATGTCTGCAAGAAAAAGCATCTTACAAATACAAGAGCAAGCGGCTCGGACGACGCGCTGCGGCTCGTTCCTCCCAGAAAACTCTCACTTGAGGACAGTCTGGAATTTATTGCCGACGATGAACTCCTTGAAATCACGCCAAAGTCCATACGCATAAGAAAGAGGATACTTGACAACGCGCTTCGTGCAAAACAGAAAGCCAAACTCAAATGATCGGAGGAAAATATGGCATTTTTCAAGCCAACGTTTGCGTTAAGGTCGGTACTTGAAATAACGCCGGCTTCACTGGAAGTCCACGATATAAAAGCGCTTCTGCTTGACCTTGACAACACGCTGACCACGCATAATAATCCTGTTCCGGCAGACGGGGTGCTCGACTGGATAGCAAACATGAAAGCTAACGGGATAGAGCTGCTTATCGTAAGCAACAACAAGCCGGAACGCGTTACTCCGTTTGCGGAAGTTCTGGGACTGAACTTCGTGCCCAACGGAGCAAAGCCAATACCGATAGGATTCCGCAAAGCCATAAAGGAGCTTGGTCTGCGGAAAGATCAGGTCTGCGCCGTAGGAGATCAGATATTTACCGACGTACTGGGAGCAAATCTTGCAGGGATGCGTTCGATATTTGTTTCGCCGATAGCGCCGGAAACGAGCGTTCCTTTCAGGATAAAGCGCGCAATAGAAAAACCGTTTCTTCCAAAACGGTTCAACAGATTTGACTGAAACAATACAGTTCAATATAAAATGGCAGGGAAAAATTTCTCTGCCATTTATTTTTATAATTTATTTTATAATGTCAATGACCGCTTTCAGGAATGAAACGGTCTTTTTCTTTTCTTCGGGAGAAAGGTTTTCCATAAGCCGCAAAAGGTCTTTCTGTTCCTTTGTAAGGTCGCTGTGGGAAAAGCCCCGCTTGTCGTTGGTAAGTCCTGCAATATAGTCAAGGCTGACATTGTAATATTTTGCAAGTGCAATGGCGCGTTCAAATGGGATCTCGTTTGAGCCTTTTTCATATAAACCATAATACTGTACAGTAGTATCCAGATAATCGGCTATTTCAGACTGCTTTTTATCATTATCTTCTCGCAAATCCCGTATTCGTGGGTAATGTGCCGTAATTACCACTTTCTTTCAGATAAATTTTATTTATAATATCATATTTAGTTATTTTAGTGTTGACAAATAACTATATTTTATGATATACTAAATTTTAATAATCATATATAGTTATTAAAAATCCAAAAATAATCTGAAATAATTTATAGGCATGTCACAGCAAAAGACTAATTGCTGTTCATACAATAATTTTAATAGTATGTATATAATGTTATTCGATGAACGAGGGGACAAACCAAAAGGGAAGGGAAAAACCGGAAAGCCCCTTGAACGCGGCGGTTTTCCCCTTCCCTTTATGTTTTTCCCCTCGTTGCTCCCCTTTTCCTTTATCCTAACCCCTTTCGCCCAAGCTCGCAAAAATCAGGTTTTTTCGTAAACCCGCTTTTCTGATATGATATCAATGAAAAAAGCATAGCAAAAAAGTATTTTCAAAAAAGAATGAACCAACGAGCTTAGCAGGAAAAGAGGTGAGGTAAAGGAAAGAAGGGCGCGGGGAGAAAACCTTAAGGAGAGGGGGAAAACGCGCGGCGCATTAAAGTCTCCCATTAAGTTTTCCCACTCTCCTTTTGGTTGTCTCCCCGATACGCGAATAACGAAAGGTACGAACCATTAACAAATAAATGCATAACTAAAGGTTAAATTATCATTTAAAATTGCTTAAAATCAACTTCTTATTGTGACATAGCTTAATTTATAAATTAAATGGCATATCCTATGGAGGAAAAATATGATTTGTGTATTCTTTGGCAACAGAGATACTCCGGATTCGGCAAGGAGTGTTTTATATGATACTGTTTCAAAACTTATAACGGAAAGAAATGCCGCAGAATTTTATGTAGGAAATAACGGAAATTTCGATAGACTTGCTTTATCGGTATTGAAAGAATTAAATAATAAATATCCGGATATAAAATACTATATCGTATATGCATATCTTCCTCAGAAAGGCGGCGAAAATTTTTTGCACACCATATATCCTGAAGGCATTGAAAATGTTCCCAAGCGATTTGCAATTGATTTCCGGAACAAATGGATGCTGACCCGTGCGGATATTGCAGTAACATATGTCAGGAATAAATTCGGCAATTCTTACAAACTGTCAGCGCTTGCGGCGAAAAAAGAAAAAGAAGTAATAAATATTTATCAGGATAATAGCTGAATATTCCCCGCCGCCCCCACGGGCGGCGTTTTTTATTTGACAAATTGATATTTCCATGCTATAATAAAATAGGGAAGTGGTATAGTGGTTCTTGAGTATCAAAGGTATGGCAGAAATAAGAATACACTTGTAAATAAGTCATATATAGAAAGTGGTCTGTATAGAAGAAAATTTGACAGGATAACAGAAAACACATATGTCAATAAGTCTCTGTATGACTGCGCAAAAGAAGCTCTTAAGCATAGAAGCGGCACTGAATTTGAAGATATGTATTGGATCGATGGCGGTACCGGTGAAGTTATAGCATCCGCCTTAGATGAAAGTGACCCAATGGGCGTTGTGTATCCCGAAACAATAAAAAGAATTATCGCAAATAATAAAAATTTAATAACTTTGCATACTCATCCGCACAGTATGCCTCCAAGTATTGATGATTTTAATTCAAGCTGTGTACATAATTATGTTAAAAGTGTCGTTGCTTGTCATAATGGTAAAATTTTTGTATATAATTCTACTAATATTATATAACAAAAACTTTATGATCTTTACATTGCACAATTCATTTCAGACGGATATCCCGAATATGACGCACAAATATTAACATTGGAAAAATTAAAACGCTCATATAATGTTGATAGAGTATAGCAAAACACCGAACTCAAAGTCAGAAAAAATGAAGCAGTCAGGTAAAAACAAAAGAAAAAGCAGGTG